>JARBTU010000128.1 GCA_029240015.1 Oscillospiraceae bacterium
CGATATAGGGATTCATATTGAAGTGGAAGAAACGGGTACAACATTTGCGGAAAATGCAATCTTGAAAGCAAGAGCAATTTATGAACAAACGAAAATTCCTACCATTGCGGATGACAGCGGACTGGAAGTGGATGCTTTGGGGAATGCTCCTGGAGTGTATTCGGCAAGATATTCAGGGGAAAATGCAACAGATGATCAAAACATCAGAAAATTGCTGGATGTTCTTTGGGATGTAAGAAAAGATCAAAGAACGGCACGTTTTGTGTCGGTTATCCATATGATTTTGGATGATCAGGAACAAGTCAATGTATGCGGCGAGTGCCAAGGAATGATAGGTTATGTGCCAACAGGAGAAAACGGATTTGGTTACGACTCTGTGTTTATGGTAGGAGAAAGAAGTTTTGCAGAATTGTCCGATGACGAAAAAGATAGAATCAGCCACAGGGGAAGAGCATTGGAGAAGCTGGTAGAAATCTTAAAAGAAAAGAGTGAAAGAATTGTTAACAAGTAAGCAAAGAGCAAAATTAAGAGGAATCGCAAATAGTTTGGATACAATACTACAGGTGGGTAAAGGCGGGATTTCCGATACTTTGATAAAGCAAGTGGAGGATGCACTTTTGGCACGCGAAATTATTAAGATGAGAGTGCTTGAAAATGCACCGGTGTTAGCAAAAGAGGCAGCCTCAGAACTTGCGAACGCGACTCATGCAGATGTCGTTCAAGTGATAGGGACTCGCTTTGTTTTGTATAAAAGGAACGTAAAAGATCCTGTAATAGAAATTTAAGACAGTTAAAGGTTTTTTGTAAGGAGGGGATTGTTTGAAAAAAATAGCCATTTTCGGCGGAACTTTCAATCCGATACACAAGGGACATATTAGTCTCGCAATACAACTCAACAAAAGAATTGGCTTTGACAAAATTATAGTGATTCCATCCAACATCCCTCCGCATAAAGAAGCTTGTGATCTTGCCTCAAACGAACACAGGTATCAAATGTGCAAACTTGCAACACAAGAATACGGAGATTTGTTTGAAGTCAGTGATATGGAAATTCGCTCCAACGAAAAAAGTTATAGCATTTATACGGTAGAAGCAATTAGACAGATATATCCCAATGATGAGATTTATATGATTCTTGGCAGTGATATGTTTATTTATTTTGACAAATGGTACCGTTTTGAGGATATACTAAGTCAAGTTGTTTTGGTAACCGGGGCAAGAGCAGAACATGAAGATGAAATATTGCAGTTAAAAGCGAAAGAGCTTATGAAAGAATATCCAAATGCACGGATAATGTGTATAGCAATAGACGTAAAAGAAATGTGTTCCACACAAATCAGAACTATGGATAAAAATGGTCAAGATACAAAATGTTTTTTAGATAAAAAGGTTGCTGGGTACATAAAAAGCAATCATCTTTATTCTTGTTAGGAGTGCAGTTTTTTTGAGTATCGAATATTATATGTCAGTAGCAAAAGATAAGCTAGGGCAAAAAAGATATATCCATAGTGTAAACGTTAAAAATCAAGCGCTGAAGTTGGCCGAGATTTATGGATGTGACAAAAACAAAACAGAAGTTGCGGGATTATTACACGATATTTCAAAAGACGACAATTTAGAAATTCAGTTGCAAACAATTAAAAATGGTGGTATAATTCTAAACAATGTTGAGAAAAACAACCCAAATCTGTTCCATGCAATAGCAGGAAGTGCTTTTGTTCAGACAGAATTAGGGATAACGGATATAGACATTATCAATGCAATACGCTATCATACAACAGCAAGAGCCAACATGTCGCTGTTGGAAAAAATTATTTACCTTGCGGATTTAACATCTGATGACCGAGATTATTCCGATGTAAACCATTTAAGAAAGATTGTAAAAAATGATTTGGATCTGGGAATGCACTATTCGCTGGTGTATATCATCCCTGACTTGGTAAAAAGAAATTTAATGTTGCATCATGACACCGTTTCGGCATACAATGAATTTTGCTTGGATTTTGTGGAGGATTATAATAATGGCTAAAAAAAATATAGACCAATATGAAGACATTAGAAGCAATGTCGTTAGAAAGAAAAAGAAAAAAATGAAAACAAAAGATAAAGTGATTATGGTAATCTCTATTATTGTTATCATTGCATCTCTTTTAACTATAGCTGCCGTAGCATTTCTAAATTGGAAACCTATATCAGGGGGTAAACTTGATTCAAGTGGCTATACACCTCCTGAGATTAGAGGCAAGAGCATGAATTTTTTGCTTTGCGGAATAGATTATGAAGAGGGTACTTCCAGAGGGCATTTGACTGACGTTATCATGCTTGTGAACTTTGATATTGCTGCAAATAAAGTTAATATCCTGCAAATCCCTCGAGATACCTACATTGGTACAGATGAAACAAGCACAGGTAAAATTAATGCGGTTTACGGGAGATCCAATAACGGAGGAATAAAAGGATTAGCCTCCATAATAAACAGTAAACTTAAGCTTCCTGTTGACCAATATGCTACGGTGACAATGACTGCATTCAGAAAAGTAGTTGACGGCATTGGCGGCGTGAAAATGAACGTCCCTCAAACCATCACACTGGAAGGCGTTACGATTCAAAAAGGCGAGCAAGTATTAAACGGGGTGCAAGCCGAAAAATTTGTTAGAAAACGTAAGGGCACAGGACTATATGCTACAGGAAGTGACACTGAAAGGGTTAAAATGCAAAGGCTGTTTGTTGCTGCCTTGGCGAACCAGATGAAAAAAACTTCGGTCACAAAGCTCGCTACTGTTATTACTTCTGTAATTGGTGACGTAACCACCGATATGGCAGTTAAGGATGTTATTGGCTTCGCTGGAATGATGCAAAAAGTGGACCTATCAAAGATGAAAATTGAAATGCTTCCAGGCGCAGGGCGTACGGCACCATCCGGTCAATCTGTTTATGCTGTTGATAAAGATGCAACCGCAGCATTGCTGAATGCAAAATTCAGACCATATGCGACTCAAGTTTCTGCTTCGGAACTGGGTGTTCCGCAACTTGCTAACGTAACGAATGAAAATGAAGATACCGGAAATGATTTTGGTGAGCTTACTGGCGGAGAAGTGCTGCCGGGACGCAAATCCAGCTCTAATTCCGGTAGCTAAACTTATAAATTTGATTTAACAGAGAGGGAGATGTTTTTGAACTCATTAAAATTGGCACAAAGCGTTGTGAAGATATTAGACAGCAAAAAAGCACAGGATATACAGGCAATCAAAATCAGAAATCTGACCATTGTATCGGATTATTTCATCATCGCTTCAGCAACCAGTACAACACAGGTAAAGGCTTTGGTGGATGAAGTTGACTACAGGCTTTCAGAACTGGGCATCAAACCCGAAAGAATTGAAGGCTATCAAAGTGCAAGTTGGATTATTCTTGATTATCTTGATGTTGTAGTCCATATTTTTTATACACAAACACGCGAATTTTATTCTCTTGAAAGGCTTTGGGCTGACGGGGAAAAGTTGGAACTGGACAATTTGTTAAACAGGAGTGAACTTGATTGAAATATAATTTTTCTGATATCGAGAAGAAATGGCAAGAGAGCTGGGATAAAAACAACACTTTTGCGGCAACAAATGATTATTCAAAGCCGAAGTATTATGCGTTGGTAGAATTCCCTTATCCGTCGGGGCAAGGGCTTCATGTGGGACATCCGCGTTCTTATACCGCGCTTGATATTGTTGCACGCAAAAGAAGGCTTCAGGGATATAATGTATTGTACCCTATGGGATGGGATGCATTTGGACTTCCTACCGAGAACTTTGCTATCAAAAATAAAATCCATCCTGAGATTGTAACCGAGCAGAATGTGGCTCACTTCAAATCTCAGCTCAAATCTTTGGGGCTTTCTTTCGATTGGAACAGAGAAATTAATACCACCGATCCTGCTTATTTTAAGTGGACGCAGTGGATCTTTATAGAGCTTTTTAAAAAAGGTTTGGCGTATAAAAAAGAAATGGCTGTAAACTGGTGTACATCCTGTAAAGTTGTTTTGGCAAACGAAGAGGTAGTGAGTGGCGTTTGTGAACGATGCTCGGGAGAGGTTATTCGCAAAGTAAAATCTCAATGGATGCTTAAAATTACTGAATATGCACAGCGTCTATTGGATGACTTGGATGAAGTTAATTATATCGAGCGGGTGAAAACTTCCCAGAGGAACTGGATTGGACGTTCTACAGGAGCAGAGGTGGAGTTTTCTACAACGTCTGGTGATAATCTGCTCATTTATACCACGAGAGCTGACACATTGTTTGGTGCCACCTATATGGTTATTTCGCCTGAGCACCCGCTGATTGAGAAATGGGCAGACAGCATCGGAAACATGGATCAAATCAGAGACTATCAACAGTCAGCCGCCAAGAAATCTGATTTTGAAAGAACCGAAGTTGCAAAAGGGAAGACTGGTGTTCAGATTGACGGTATTTATGCAATTAATCCAGTGAACGAACAACAAATTCCGATTTTTATATCCGATTATGTTCTTATGACCTATGGGACAGGTGCAATTATGGCTGTTCCTGCACATGATACGAGAGACTATGAGTTTGCTAAAACGTTTGACTTGCCGATAGTTGAGGTTGTTGCAGGCGGGAATATTGAAGCGGAAGCTTTCACCGATTGCGATACGGGCGTTATGGTGAATTCAGGAATGCTAAATGAACTTAGTGTTGAAGATGCAAAAATCAAGATTGTTGAATGGCTTGAGCAGAATAAAAAAGGGCATCCTAAAGTCAACTTCAAGCTTCGTGACTGGGTGTTTTCTCGTCAGCGGTATTGGGGAGAACCGATTCCACTTGTTCATTGCGAAAAATGTGGATATGTGCCGATACCTGAAAGCGAGTTGCCATTAAGACTACCTGAGGTGGAATCGTATGAGCCAACTGAGGACGGCGAATCCCCTCTTGCGAATATAGAAAGCTTTGTGAATACGACTTGCCCTCACTGTGGAGCTCCTGCGAAGAGGGAAACCGATACCATGCCGCAATGGGCAGGTTCCTCGTGGTATTTTATGAGATATTGCGACCCGGATAATGTGAATGCATTAGCGGCAAAAGAAGCGTTGGACTACTGGCTCCCTGTGGACTGGTATAACGGGGGAATGGAACACACAACACTGCACTTGCTTTATTCCCGTTTTTGGCACAAATTCCTTTATGATATCGGTGTGACAAGTTGTAAGGAACCATATGCCAAAAGAACGAGTCATGGAATGATTCTAGGGGAAAACGGCGAAAAAATGAGCAAATCCCGCGGTAACGTAGTGAATCCGGATGATATCATTGCTGAATATGGTGCGGATACCATGCGCTTATACGAAATGTTTATCGGTGATTTTGAAAAATCGGCTCCGTGGAGTTCGGCCAGTATCAAAGGCTGTAAGAGATTTTTGGAAAGAACATGGGCACTGCAGGATATCGTGGTTGATGGAGATGAATACCGTCCTCAACTGGAATCTATCCTGCATAAAACCATCAAAAAAGTGACCGAAGACATCGAAAGCCTTAAATTCAACACAGCGATTGCGGCAATGATGGCTTTGTTAAATTATATTTACAGCATAGGTTCGATTAATAAAAAAGAACT
>JARBTU010000129.1 GCA_029240015.1 Oscillospiraceae bacterium
GGAATTACAGGAAGTGTGGGAAAGACCTCCACCAAAGAGATGATTTATTACGTACTGTCCCAAAAATACAAAACACTTAAAACACAAGGGAATTTGAACAACGAAATTGGATTGCCCATGACTCTATTGAACTTAGACAGAAGCTATCAGGCGGCAGTTATCGAAATGGGAATGTCCAATCGGGGAGAGATTAGCAGGCTGTCTTTAACGGCTTGTCCCAATATCGGGGTGATAACCAATATTGGTGTTTCTCACATCGAAAACCTGGGGAGCAGAGAAAATATTTTAAAAGCAAAACTTGAGATTCTGGATGGAATCATTGACGATTCACCGATTGTTTTGAATGCAGATGACGACATGCTTTCGACAGTTGACGAATTCTTGCAAAGAGAGATTATCTTTTATGGAATAAACAATCCTGAAGCAGATATTAGAGCGGTCGACATTGTTCAGCAAAATATGACTACTGAGTTTGATATTGTATACTATGGCAACAAAGTAAAAGCAAGAATCCCCGCTATTGGAATCCACAATGTATATAATGCACTCGCGGCTTTTTGTGTTGGGCTTATTGGAGAGGTCGATGTTGCCGATATAATAAAAGGGATTGCATCCTATAAACCTGCAGGAATGAGACAGAATGTTGTGGTTAAAGAAGGAGTCACTGTTATAGAGGATTGCTATAATGCGAGTCCTGACAGCATGAAAGCGGCGCTGAATGTTTTGAGCGAAATTGACACGCAAGGCAAGCGGTTCGCTGTTCTTGGAGACATGCTTGAACTGGGAGAGGTATCTGAGAAATTACATTTTGATGTAGGCGTGCTGGCATCTGAAAGCAAAGCCGATGTTTTGGTTTGCTACGGAGAACAAGCAAGACATATTGCGCAAGGCGCTGTATCAAATGGGATGACAAATGTTTTGGCTTTTGATGATAAAGAAGATGTAAGCAATTATTTAAAACAAAATGTGAAATTCGGAGATGCCGTTTTATTCAAAGCAAGCAGAGGAATGAAACTAGAGGAAGTAATTTTACAAACATACGGGGAGAGTTGACTTAAATGCAAGGAGTATCATCAATCATTACAGCAATTATTGCTTTTGTCCTGACATCGATATCGGGGGTTGCTTTGATTCCGTTCCTAAGAAGGCTTAAATTCGGACAGACAATTAAAGAAATTGGCCCTTCGTGGCATAAAAACAAGCAGGGAACCCCCACAATGGGCGGATTTATGTTTATTTTCGGGATTATCGGTGCTGTCATTATTGGGTACTTTTTGATGGCTAAGGAACTCAGTTCGCAATCGGTGCAAAATGCAAGGCTTTTTGGCGGGCTGGGAATGGCGCTGGGAATGGGTTTTATCGGATTTGTGGATGATTATATCAAAGTGGTAAAAAAGCAAAATCTTGGATTAAAAGCAAGACAAAAGACTTTGCTGCAGCTTTTGGTCATTATTATCTATTTAACAGCCCTGTATCTTGCGGGTGACACATCCACCATTGTATTGATTCCTTTTGCGGGACAGCTTAATCTTGGGTGGTTTTATTATCCTCTTGTTGGAATCGCCATTTATTTCTTGGTTAATGCGGTGAACCTGACCGACGGCGTAGACGGACTCGCAACATCAGTAACATTTGTTGTGGGACTGGGATTTATGATTATATGCAATATATTAGGTTATGCGGGCATGAGTATCCTTGCTCTGGCACTTGCCGCGGGCTGTTTAGGATTTTTGATCTGGAACTTTCATCCTGCAAAGGTTTTCATGGGCGATACAGGTTCAATGTTTTTGGGCGGACTGGTTGTGGCTTTGGGAATGGGAATAGGTTTTCCTGTAATATTAGTTCTTATTGGGATAATATATATAATAGAAGCATTATCGGTCGTGTTACAGGTTATTAGTTTCAAGATGACCGGTAAGCGTATTTTTAAAATGAGCCCGATACATCATCATTTTGAAATGAGCGGTTGGAGTGAAGTGAAAATTGTCGTTGTTTTTTCAGCGATAACAGCTTTGTTTGCGTTGATTGCGATTTTGGCTTCATACCTTGTCATCCGTATTTAATGCTGCAATATAAAGAGGGGAGCGACTTGCTTGGTAAAGACAAAGAAAGATAAAATAAAAAAAGTCGGAATGATGGACACTACTTTTTTTATTTTGGTGCTTATCCTGTTAACGTTCGGACTTATTATGCTTTTTTCGGCGAGTTATGCCTATGCTCTTTATCGGTTTGGAGATCCTTTTGATTATATAAAAAAACAAGCGCTTTTTGCAGTAATGGGAGTTGTGGGAATGCTTCTGATTTCCATGATAGATTATCATGTGCTTAAGAAGTATGTCTTCTGGTTGTTTGGATTTAGCTTTGTTTTGTTAATTGTGGTTTTGTTCTTTCCAGAGCTGAACGGAGCTAAAAGGTGGATCCATTTGGGGCCGCTTGGAACTTTTCAGCCGTCCGAGTTGATGAAGTTTGCAATCATTGTGTTGTTTGCATACCTGGTATCGGTCAATTATAAGAGAATGGGAACATTTATATATGGCGTATTGCCATTTATGTTTTCCATTGGTATTGTAGCTTTTATGATGCTTTTGCAGCCGCATCTTTCGGGAACAGTTCTGATAGGTATGATTGGGCTTACCATGATGTTTGTGGGAGGAACCAAATACAGATATTTTATGATAGCGGTTATTTTAGTCGTTATCGGTGTCGTAGGCATTGTCATGTTTAAAGGAATAGACTATGTTGCAGAGCGTTTGAACGGATGGATTGATCCTTTTTCAGATATGCAAGACAGTACGTTCCAAACGGTACAGTCCCTTATAGCAATCGGTTCGGGAGGAGTCATGGGACTGGGGCTTGGGCAGTCGCGGCAAAAATTTCTTTACTTGCCGGAACCTCAAAACGACTTTATCTTTTCCATTGTATGTGAAGAACTTGGCTTTATAGGCGCACTCCTTATCATATTATTGTTTGTGTTGTTGGTTTACAGAGGGTTTGTAATCGCCTCAAAATCACCTGATAAATTTGGTATGATGCTGTCGGTAGGGCTGACAGTTCAAGTAGGGCTGCAAGCGATGCTGAATATTGCCGTTGTCTCTAACACCATACCAAATACGGGAATCAGTTTACCGTTTTTCAGTTACGGAGGCTCCTCACTGATGCTTCTTTTGTGTCAGATGGGAATCGTGCTGAACATTTCTAGACAATGCTCACTTGAAAAAGTTTAAATTTGCTGAAGTTTCTTCGGAGGGATAAAACCATTATGAGAGTACTTTTAGCCGGTGGAGGAACGGCGGGGCACATCAACCCTGCTGTTGCAATTGCCGAATATATAAAAAAGAAAGATCCCGGGTCGGAATTTTTGTTTGCGGGAACGCCAAACGGAATGGAAGCGGCCCTTGTTCCGAAAGCCGGATTTGCCTTTGCACCCATAAAGGTCAAGGGCTTTCAGAGAAGCCTTGCTCCGAAGGATATCATCAAGAATATGGAGGCAATTGGTCTTTTGGCAACTGCAAATTCAAGAGCAAGAAAAATCATAAAAGATTTTGCTCCCGATGTTGTAATCGGAACAGGAGGCTATGTGAGCGGACCTATTGTTCGGGCAGCTTCAAAAATGGGGATAAAAACCGCGATACACGAACAAAACGCTTTCCCCGGAGTGACTACAAAACTATTGTCAAAACAGGTTGATAAAGTTTTCTTAGCCTTTGAGGAAGGGAAGAAATATCTGGATCCGAATTGTAACATCACAGTTGTTGGAAATCCGGTGAGAGAAAGTGTCATGAAAAAGTCTAAAAAACAGGCAAGACAGGAACTTTCATTGGACGACAGATTGTGTATTTTATCATTTGGAGGAAGCCTTGGAGCCGAAATAGTCAATCAAGCCGCCGCCGATTTGATGCAGTGGCATTGTAACCAGGGAGATATTAATCATATTCATGGATATGGAAGATTAGGGAAAGAAATTTTTCCTAAGATGCTTAAGGAAAGAGACTTGGACTTGCACCGATATAAAAGGATTGATGCAAGAGAATATATCGATAATATGGATACATGCCTTGCCGCCGCCGATATTGTTGTCTGTAGGGCAGGTGCAATCACATTGAGTGAACTTGAAGTCGCAGGCAAAGCATCTGTGTTGATACCATCCCCATATGTCGCGGAAAATCACCAATATCACAATGCAATGGTATTGCAAAACCACAATGCGGCCATTGTAATTGAAGAGAAAAGCTACAAAAAGCAGCAGCTGATTGATTTTATAAATTCGATTTATATCGACAGAAAAAGACTTGAAGAACTATCTAAAAACGCATATCAACTTGCGATATTCGACACATGCGAAAGAATTTATGATTCAATCGCACAAATTTTGACAAAGTAGAAAATCACCATACTTTTCACATGAGCATAATATGAGTTGCGAAGGTGCTAAAGCCCCAACCAGATCATGTGAAAGGGTGTTTATATGTGGATAATTTAATTATAAGAGGAGGCGTGCCGCTTAAAGGTGAATTATCAGTGCATGGAGCAAAAAACAGTTCTTTGCCTCTGCTAGCTGCAACAATTTTAGGCTCGTCGCAAAGCATTTTACATAATTGCCCCTGTCTTTCGGATGTTGACGCTTCCATCCGGATTTTGTCGTATCTTGGCTGCAAAATAAAAAGAGAGGGCAGTACTATTTGTGTTGATACAGGCGGATTAACCCATTTTGATGTTCCTGAAAACCTGATGAGAGAGATGAGATCTTCTATTGTTTTTTTGGGAGCGATTATCGGAAGGCTTGGAAAGGCAAGGTTATCTTTCCCGGGCGGATGTGAACTGGGACCTCGTCCGATCGACTTACATTTATCCTCGCTTCGCCAAATGGGGCTTACCATAAAAGAAGAGCATGGATTTTTGGATTGCAGTGTAGAAGACAGATTAAAAGGCACAAGGATATCTCTTGCGTTTCCAAGCGTTGGCGCCACCGAAAACGTGATGCTTGCCGCAACGTTAGCGGAAGGACAAACGGTCATTTCAAATGCGGCACAGGAACCTGAAATTATTGATTTAGCAAATTTTCTGAACGCATGCGGTGCTAAAATTCATGATGCAGGCAAAAGTACAATTACGATTGACGGAGTGGACAAAATTTATGGTGCGGAGCACAACGTTATCCCAGACAGAATCGTAGCCGCAACCTATATGTGTTGCGCCGCCATAACCAAAGGAGAGCTTCTGATCAACAAGGTGAATCCCTATGATTTGGAAAGCATTATCCCTATTATCGAACAAACCGGCTGCAAAATTTATACCGGGACAGACAGCATCTATCTAAAAGCGCCCAATTCGTTAAAAAGCATAAAATCAGTAAGAACAATGCCATATCCGGGATTTCCTACCGATGCGCAGGCACCGGTCATGGCTTTGACTACGGTTGCTAACGGAACGAGCGTTTTCGTCGAAAACATATTTGATAACAGATTTAAACATGTGAACGAACTGATGAGAATGGGTGCTGATATCAAGGTGGAAGGAAAGGTTGCCGTTGTAGAAGGGGTAGACAAACTTTTTGGAGCCAGTGTGGAAGCAACTGACTTGAGGGGTGGAGCGGCTCTCATTATTGCGGGACTT
>JARBTU010000130.1 GCA_029240015.1 Oscillospiraceae bacterium
GCTTATGAAAATTCCCGTACCGAATCGTTCCTTTTAAACTTAAATTTTTTTCTTGAATATCCAGTTTAATTCCTTTTTTACAAAAGACGTTATTACCTATTTTTACAAAGAATTTTTGTGGCGAAGCATAAAATTTCTTATATGAATAGGTAATTTGATAGGACTGTTCATTTGTAATAACTTGAATAAATGCTGATTTTACACCATTTTCGTCAACATTAATTCCGGGAATCAGTGCCATAACCTGATTCCCTTTGCTGTGCTTAAAATACCAGCCCTCGAAGTATTTTTTATTTTTATTTGTTCCGTTAAAGCTTCTCAATCTCTATCCCTCTTGAGGCAGGATTGTCGATCAGACTGCCTTTATAGTCAAACCTTGACCCATGACAAGGACAATCCCACGATAGGTCATCTCTGTTCCACGCAAGTTCGCATCCCAAATGGGGACATTTGGTGGAAACCATAAACAGCTCTCCGTCCTCGTTTTTATAAACGCCCACTTTTTCATCCTTGTAAATAATAGTTTTCGCCTGCCCCATTTCAAGCTTTTCCAAGTCGAAGTGGTATGCTTTCATTTTATCAATTGTAAAAGATTTTAACGTTTTCTTAACGTTTTCTGCAATATTCTGATAAGATGCCGAAAGGTTAAATCTGTTCGGAGAAAAAATCTCTGCGTTTTTGTTTTCTTTACCTTCAATCTTGTCCGATAAGAGCATAGCAGAAACCATTGAGCTCGTCATTCCCCATTTGTTGAACCCTGTGGCGACATAAATATTTGGCGTGGATTTAGAATAGTTCCCGATATAAGGAATTTCATCCAGTGTCACACAATCCTGCGCGGACCACTTTGACTTCATTTCACAGCCGGGATAATACTCCTTTGCTTTCCGAATGAGTTTTTCATATTTTGCATCGTTTTCGTCTTTATCCCCTGTTCGGTGTCCTTCCCCTCCGAAGAGCAAGTACTTATCATAAGACCTGAACGAATAGCCTGTATCATTTTCACCGATGTACATACCTTGAATGGATGCGGCATCTTCCAAAGCCAGCAAGTACGAACGTTTTTGAGATATCTTCGCAAAATACAGGCTATTAATATTAATTGTTGGATAATGCGTTGCAATTACAATGTTTTTTGCATAAATATTTCCTTTGTCCGTGATAATTTTGTCTTTGTCTATCTCCACTGCTTGTGTTTTCTCATAGATATCAAGATCACCCATTATTCCTCTGATAAATTTTAGAGGATGGAACTGCGCTTGATTTTGAAACTCAATGGCACCTTTCACATCAAAAGGCAATTCCGTTTGGGTTGTAAATCCTGCAGGAAGTCCTAATTTCTTTGTAGAATCCACCTCTTTTTCAATATTTAAAACATCATTTTGGGAATAAACAAATGCGGAACACACTTTATAATCACAATCAATCTGATTGTCTGTGACTATATCAGAATATTTAGCAATGGCTGCTTGATTTGCATCCGCATACTGTTTTGCCTTTTCTTCTCCGAAATTTTTTATCAGTTTATCATAAAAAAGATTGTGCTGAGAAGTGATCTTTGCTGTTGTTTTTCCCGTTACTCCGCTCGCAACTTCGCTGGCCTCAATAATTACGGATGAAATCCCGCGTTCTTTGAGCAGGTAAGATGTCAAAATTCCCGCCATTCCCGCTCCAATAATTGCTACATCTGTTTTCAAATCTTTATCCAATGTCTTGCTCGGCGCTAATTTACAATCGTCAAACCATACTGAATTCAAAAACAACGCTCCTTTATCATTTTATTATTATTTTATTATGTGTAACAGGTGGCAAAATATTTTTCCGTCTAAATTATAAGAATTTTTATAATAAATTTTTGTGATTTTTTTGCATAAAATATTGAGTCAAATACACTTGAAACATGTTGACAAAAACAAAGAATAAATATATAATAAAGGCATAGCAAAGACGCTGTAGGGTTTTACCCTTACAGCGTCTTTTTTTCGTCCAAAATACATAATTATTAAAAATTTGGAACGACAAACCATTGATAGCATTGTTTGTTTCATGTCCCTTTACTGGAATTGAGATTTTATATCACAACATATTTGCCCCCCTTATTGCAAATATTCTTGTATATTTTGAAAACAGTTGCCTGTTTTAGCTGTTTTCTAATAAAATCTCATTCAGATATAACAACCGAAAAGGAACGGTCATTCCTTTTCGGTTGTTTTTTATTGAGTTCTTATACTGATTTCTCCGGAGCTGAGTGTATCGATTTCACCGTTTTCATATTCAACGACCAAGCCCCCGTTTGAATCAACATCAACTGCTTTTGCCAATCGCGTTTCATTCGGCTTGATAACCTTTATAGGTTTTCCCAACACGAAAGACCTTTTTTTATACTCCTCTAAAAAACTTTTGGAAGTGATATCATCCTCTAGCCTTAAAACATGATTGATGACATGTGCTGCCAACCGGTTTCTGGAAACCCCATTCGGAGGATCTTCATAATACAACGAACCTGCCTTATCCAATATTTCTGTTGGAAATTCAGCGCTCTTCGTGGCAAAATTAATTCCGATTCCGAGTACAATAAACTCAATATTCCCGCTTTCAAAATCAGTAACCGCTTCGGTCAAAATTCCGCAAATTTTTTTACCTTCTACATAAAGGTCATTCACCCACTTGATTTCGGCATAGATACCTGTTACTTCTTCAATCGCTTTTGCCACAGCAACCGATGCGGCAGTTGTGATGAGAACGGCATCCGACGCTTTTACCCCAAGCCTTAAAATGACACTCATATAAATCCCGCTGTTCGCAGGTGAAAAAAAACCTCTCCCCATGCGTCCTCTTCCGCTTGACTGATGCTCCGATAAAATAACGGTTCCGCTCTGTGCACCCTGGGCGGCAAGTTCTTTTGCGGTTTTATTGGTGGATTCAAGTGTTTTATAGGTCATAATATGGTCTGCGGCCGTTCTGTCAAAAAGATGAGGTCTTATCCCTTCTGAGGATAAAATATCGTTGTCACTGCACAGGCAATATCCTTTATTGGTCACGGCGGTGATGTGATAGCCTTCTTTTTTGAGTTCGTTCACTGCTTTCCAGATTCCTGCGCGGGAAATTCCAACCATTCCGGCCAGTTCTTCGCCTGAAACATTCTCTCCTCTTTTTTTCTCAAGCTCCTGCAAAATACGCATTTTAGACGTCATACCCTCACCCCTTTTTGATGGTAGTTCTTTTCATTTTTCTTATCGTTTCTTTGGTATTTTTATCAACCCGATTGGATTCTATAATTTTTTGAAGTGCTTTGTTATAGGTAAAGTCATCAAGCCTGTTATTCTGTAAAAAAGCCAGTGTTATGTCCTCAAATTTTACGAAGCACATCGAGAGCGCCCATGCGACAGCCATCTTCACATAATACCCGTCATGCTCAATGCGGTCATAAATAGCCAAAACATTGTCAATACTCTCATCATCAATAAAATAATCCATCAGCATAACAATTACAAATCGCAGTTCAAATTCTCTTACGGACCCAATGTATTCTTGCAAGAGAGTCCATACTTCCAGCTTGTTTTTGTTTGCTATTTTCAAAGCCGAACAAAAACTGTCACAAACAGCCCAATTGTTGATTCTCGGCACAAATCCTCTGATATAGCCTTCTACCTCATCATAGCTCGTTTTTATGTTTCCTATTACCAGCCCGCAAAGCATAGTCTCTTCATAAAAAACATCCTTTGAGCAAGCTAAAAAGCCTTTATAATCTCCTTTGGCGATTTCTTTCGCCAATTCCTTCATCTTGGGTGACCGCACTCCCAGAAACTTATCCACATTTGGAATCAGCTTTTGTTGAAAGTTTTTATATTCTTGTTCCGCAGCAGACTTTAAATATTCAACAATCTGTTTATACTCTATCTGTGTAATGTTTGAATAATCCACGCACAAATCCTCTGTTTCTTAAAAGTATTGGCTCCATTAAAAAATTATAGTTTGAAATTAAGGCTTTTGTCAAGCCTTCGGTTATCGGGGAGTTGTTTTAATGCTATAAAAAGTAATAATTTATCTTTATTTATTAATTACAGGTTCACATGGCAAATGTATAATAATCTGAAAAAGTCATATTGGAGGAAGCGTAAATGAGCGCACGAAAAAAATCTAAGAAGAAAATCATTACAATTGTTATCATACTGGTAATTATCGCCTTGGCTGTTGCTGCGATGATTTTTAGTCCCAAACCGTTTCCCTATACGGAAGAAACAGTAAAAAACAGCGACATCTCAACCTATTACAGCTTCAGCGGGAACATTGAAGCCAAAGAGAAACAGCACATTACCGCAGACACCATGATGCAAATAAAAGAGCTGAAAGTAGAACAAGGTGATAAGGTCAAAAAAGATGATGTTCTGTTTGTGACGCTTACAGGGCAAAAAGTGGTTTCCAAAATAGACGGTGAGGTTGCAACCGTTTATGCAGAAGAAGGAGACCAGCTGATGATTGGCGCTCAAATAATGGATTTAACCAATTATAACAATCTTCAGGTTACTGTCAAGGTCGACGAATTTGACGTTTCTTCAATCTCTGTTGGAAAAAAAGTCACAGCAACGATAAATGCACTCGAAAAAGATGTTTCAGGAAAGATTGCAAGTTTGTCCAAAGAAGCCACAACCGTCAATGGGGTTTCCTATTTTACTGCTACCATCGACTTGAATAAGTCTGCCGACCTTCTTGTAGGAATGTCTGCAGAAATCAAGCTTTTAAACCAAAGCGTTAAGAATACAACAACAATCTCTATGAAAGCGCTGCAGTTCGATAATGAAAACAAACCGTTTATTTACTACAAAGGCGCCGACGAAAAAGTCTTGACTAAATCGGTCGAGGTGGGCATCAATGACGGCTTGACCGCACAAATAAAAGACGGACTAAAATCGGGCGACGTAATCCTTGTTCCAAAATCCAATGCAACCTTCCAATTCGGCGGAATGAGAAATAACAATAGCAAGGACTAATGGTACGTCATAAAGTTTGATTCCAAAATTTCGGAGGTATCTTATGTCAAAAGAGATTTTAGTCATGAATGACATTGTTAAATCCTATCAAATGGGAGAAGAAGAACAAGTCATTCTGAAAAATGTAAATTTTACGGTTTGCGACAACGAATTTGTTTCGCTTCTCGGCCCGTCAGGTTCCGGAAAATCAACCATGATGAATATTATCGGTTGTTTGGATGTTCCAACAAGCGGAGAGTATATCCTGTCCGGCAACAACGTAAGCGACTTGGATGAAGCAGACTTTGCAAGAATCCGCAACAAAGAAATCGGCTTTATTTTCCAGTCCTTTCAGCTTCTTCCCCGCTTAAACGCTCTAGAGAATGTGGAACTTCCGCTTGTATATGCGGGGGTGTCTCCATCCGAAAGACGAAGACGCGCTAAAAACATGCTGGAACGTGTTGGGCTCAGCGATAAATTTAAGCATTATCCAAACCAACTTTCAGGTGGACAACAGCAGCGTGTAGCAATTGCAAGAGCCGTTGTCACCGAACCGACCCTCCTCCTTGCAGACGAGCCAACCGGTGCTTTGGACCAAAAGACCGGTGCACAAGTGATGGAATTATTCAAGC
>JARBTU010000131.1 GCA_029240015.1 Oscillospiraceae bacterium
ATATCCCTCAAAAATGATGCTGGTTGCTTTTTTAAACTGTGACATTCTTTTGCTGATGATAAAATAAAAAATAAATCCGGACAGCACAACGTAAATCCAACCTTTGATTAGCTGGATTTGCTTAATGGTCTCACTGTCTTTTATAAAGTAGCCAAGAATTCCGTCTGAGGATAATATCCATATCCCCCCAAGCAGAACATACACAATAATAATTCTTAACGCAGCGAGGCGAGGTCTGACTTTTTTTTGAACCTCCAGAAAATTCGAAAACTGATGCTGAATATGCTTCTCCTTATGCTCAAACCATGTTATGTCTCTTCTGTCCGCCATGCTGTCCACCGCTTTCTTCAACGCTGCTGTTCCACAATTTATATGTAATTTTTTACTGCTGGCTTTATAAATTCTTATATAATTAACTATTTTCTTTTTATATAATTTATGTTATAATTGACATTCAAGTCCTTATTTTAATTTCTAGAAAATTCGATGAAAATCGACAATTTTAGATTATAAAATTACAAAAGTGACCTGCAAAAGACGCAAGTCACTCCCTCTTCACATCATTATATTTTGCAACCCGTCATTTTTTTGATGCTGTTATATTTTTTATTGAGCTTATAAGAACTTTAAAAGTAATGGCGCCCGCGCCCAGTCCAAGCGATATTCCATCATTCCAATATGTTGCTATATTAAAGGATTTTATTCAAAAACCCTATATTGATAATATACAAAACGAAAAACGAATAAAATACTCATTTTGTATGATTATACAGAATTTTCTTTAAAATGTCAACATGTATCTTCTAAAAATTTCGTTAATAAAGTATTATTTTATTGAATATTGCAATGCCTAATATGTTCCGAACTATTTTTACATAAAAACACTGTTATTGATATAAAGATTTGGCTGTTTTTTATTTAATATTACTAAAAACATGATACATATTACACAAAAAAACCACATCCGTTACATTGATACTTTACGCTTATCATGATAGAATAAAGTACTACTATTTAAATATAAGATAGAATCATACTATTCTTAAATTTGCTGTCCAAAATTATGTTTGCTTTTTATATCAAATAAAATCTTTGTGTACACCTTATCGCAAGTTTCTTATGAAGCGGCATAATATAAATGTTTGTGCACAAATTGACTTATCTTATCTTACGCATGTTTAAAAGGAGAGATGTAATTAAATGAAAAACAAGGTGATTTGCCAAAAGCAAGGGTTATATGACCCCAAATATGAGCACGATGCTTGCGGTATTGGATTTGTTGCCAATATTAAGGGTAAAAAATCAAACGATATCCTTAATCAATCGCTCACAGTACTAAAAAACCTTAATCACAGAGGAGGCGTTGGAAGCGAGCCGAATTCCGGTGACGGTGCAGGCATCTTAATCCAAATTCCTCATAAGTTTTTTGCAAAAGCATGTTCAGAATGCGGAATAAACTTAGCGGAGACTTTTGACTACGGAACCGGTCTTGTTTCACTACCTCATGACAAAGAACTTCGTCAGAATTGTGAAAAAGTCTTTGAAGAGATGATTTCAAAAGAAGGACAAAAACTTCTCGGTTGGCGCGATGTTCCTGTGGATCCTTCCGACCTTGGAGAAACAGCAAGACAAAGCATGCCGTACATCCGTCAGGTGTTTATCGGGCGCAGTGGTGTTAGCCAAGGAATAGAATTTGAACGCAAGCTATATATAATCCGCAGGATGGCTGAAAATGTAATGCATTCTTCCTATCCTGATGCTTCATTCTACATCGCAAGCTTATCTTCCAAGACAATTGTCTATAAAGGAATGCTGACATCCGATCAACTTGAGAATTTTTACATTGATCTTCAGGATGATGCTATAGAAACTGCTTTGGCGCTCGTTCATTCCCGCTACAGCACCAACACCTTCCCAAGTTGGGAAAGAGCGCATCCGAATCGTTACATCATACATAATGGTGAAATCAATACCATGCGCGGGAACGTTAATTTCATGAATGCGCGTCAATCCATGCTCCAAACGGATGCTTTTGGTCCGAACCTTCAAAAAGTTCTCCCGGTTATCAACCTTGACGGAAGCGATTCCTCCATGTTCGACAACTGTGTAGAATTCATGATGCTCTCCGGCATGCCGCTTGAGAAAGTTATGATGATGATGATCCCTGAACCATGGGCAAACAACGAAAGCATGAGCGAAGAGAAAAAAGCATTATATGAATTCAACAGCTGCCTAATGGAACCATGGGACGGTCCTGCTGCAATCAGCTTTACAGACGGTGCTCATATCGGCGCTTGTCTTGACCGAAACGGATTAAGACCTGCCAGATATTATGTAACGTCAGACGACATGGTTGTTTTGTCTTCCGAAGTGGGTGTTCTTGATATTCCTGCAGAAAAGGTTATCAAAAAAGAACGTTTGCATCCGGGAAGAATGCTTTTGATCGACACTGAAAAAGGAAAAATTATCAGTGACGAAGAAATCAAAAACACTGCCGCTTCTGCACACCCTTATCGTGAATGGCTGGAAAATTACATGATTGATATCAACCAGCTTGCTGATAATTCCACCGCTGATGCTAAGAAATCTGAAGACCTTGCTTGCTTGCAAAAAGCATTTGGATACACTTATGAAGACTTGCGTATGGTTTTAACCCCAATGGCGAAAGACGGGGTTGATCCCATCGGAGCAATGGGTAACGACTCTCCTTTGGCCGTTCTTTCAGAAAAACCCCAACTTCTTTATAATTATTTCAAACAGCTTTTTGCTCAGGTTACAAACCCTCCTATCGATGCATTGCGCGAAGCGGTTGTTACTTCTTCTATTGTTTTACTCGGTTCAGAGGCAAACTTATTAAATGCTACGCCGGACAGTTGCCGTCGTATAAAACTTGCCGCTCCTGTTATTGATAATAAAGATTTAAATAAACTTAAGCACATTGATAAACCTTACTTCAAGTCGTTAACCATGTCCATCCTATTCCATGCGGAAGAAGGCGGAAAGGGCCTTGAGGCTGCTTTAGAACATCTGTTTACAACGGCTGCGGAAGCGGTTCGCAACGGAACCAATATTATTATATTGAGTGACCGCGGCGTAAACGACAAGCTTTCTGCTATTCCTGCTCTTCTCGCTGTATCGGGTCTTCACCAATATTTGATTCGCGAAGGACTTAGAACCAGAGCCAGTATTGTCGTTGAATCGGGCGAGCCGAGAGAAGTGCATCACTTTGCCTGCCTCATCGGATTCGGAGCAACTGCAATTAATCCGTATCTTGCATTGGAGACAATCTCCAATCTTGTGGATGATGGATATGTTGAAGGAAAAACCGAAAAAGATGCTTATTACAACTATCTCAAGGCATCCAATAAAGGCGTTATCAAAATCCTTTCTAAAATGGGTATTTCCACAATACAAAGCTATATGGGTGCACAGATATTCCAAGCAGTTGGTTTGGATAACAAATTTGTTGACAAATACTTCACCTCCACACCTTCTCCTATCGGAGGAATCGGAATCAATGAAGTAGCGCGTGAATCACAACTAAGACACGACGAAGCCTTCGCTTTTGATGATTTTGACGATGAGCTCGAAAGTTCAGGTCTTTACCAATATCGTCGTGACGGAGAAAAACATTTATTCAATCCTGAAACCATCCACACGTTGCAGCAAGCATGCCGTGAGGGAGATTACAATAAATTCAAAGACTATTCCAATATGGTCAATGAAAACGAAGAACAAACCTGTACTGTCAGAAGCTTGTTGAAATTTGCCGACACTACACCTATTCCGATTGAAGAAGTGGAATCTGTAGACGCTATCTGCCGCAGATTTAAGACAGGGGCAATGTCTTATGGTTCTATCAGCTGTGAGGCACACGAAGCTCTCGCGATTGCGATGAACAGAATCGGGGGAAAAAGCAACACTGGTGAAGGCGGAGAAAATCCGGAAAGATTTATACCGGAAGCCAACGGCGATTCCCGTTGCAGTGCAATCAAGCAGGTTGCTTCAGGACGATTTGGTGTAACAAGCGAATATCTTGTGAACGCGAAAGAAATCCAAATCAAAATGGCGCAAGGTGCAAAGCCTGGCGAGGGCGGACAGCTTCCCGGAAGAAAAGTTTATCCATGGGTTGCAAAAGTTCGTTATTCTACCCCAGGTGTTGGACTCATTTCCCCTCCTCCTCATCATGACATCTATTCTATCGAAGACTTAAAAGAATTGATATATGACCTCAAGAATGCAAATCCAAATGCACGTATCAGCGTTAAACTAGTATCCGAAGTAGGCGTTGGAACGATTGCCGCAGGTGTTGCAAAAGGTCTTGCCGATGTTATCCTCATCAGCGGATATGACGGTGGAACAGGGGCTTCCCCTCGTACCAGTATCTATCATGCAGGCTTGCCGTGGGAACTTGGATTGGCAGAAACGCACCAGACCTTGTTGCTTAACGATTTAAGAAGCCGCATTGTTTTAGAAGCAGACGGAAAGCTCATGACGGGTCGTGATGTTGCTGTTGCTGCCTTGCTTGGTGCAGAAGAATTCGGATTCGCAACAGCTCCGCTTGTTGTTCTTGGCTGCGTGATGATGCGTGTCTGTAACCTCGATACCTGCCCGGTAGGTATCGCAACCCAAAATCCTAAACTTCGCTCAAAATTCACAGGAGATCCACAGCACGTTGTAAACTATATGCACTTTGTTGCACAGGAACTTCGTGAAATCATGGCTTCTCTTGGATTCAGAACCATTGACGAAATGGTTGGACGTTCTGATAAACTTGTTTCCGGTACAGAATCTGCACACTGGAAAGCAAGAAATCTTGATTATTCTCCAATCTTATATAGACCTAACTCTTCTGAAGATTCTGTTCTTTGCTGTACAACTTCTCAAGAACATCATCTGGAAGAAACTTTAGACCAAAAAGTTTTACTCAAACTTTGCGAACCTGCTCTTACAGACGGTAAGAAAGTGGAAGCTGACGTAGCTATCAGCAATACAGATCGTGCTGCTTGTACAATTCTGGGTTCTGAGCTTACTAAAAAATATGGTTCTGCAGGTCTTCCTGATGATACCATTAAGCTCAACTTCTTCGGATCAACCGGGCAAAGCTTTGGTGCTTTTGTTCCAAAAGGCATTACCATGACCCTTGAAGGTGACGCAAACGATTACATGGGAAAAGGTCTTTCGGGCGGTCACATCATTGTTCGTAAACCAAAAGAATCTTCTTTTGAAGCAGATGAAAACATTATTATCGGAAACGTAGCATTCTATGGTGCTACAAGCGGTGAGGCCTACATCGGCGGTATCGCGGGAGAGCGTTTCTGTGTAAGAAACAGCGGATTGACAGCAGTAGTTGAGGCAGTCGGAGACCACGGCTGTGAGTATATGACAGGTGGTCGTGTTGTTGTACTGGGCGCCACAGGCAGAAACTTTGCGGCGGGAATGTCAGGCGGAATTGCTTTTGTCTATGACGAAGACGGCACATTCTCCAATCGTTGTAATACAGAGATGGTTGCCCTTGAAACATTAACCGATACTCATGCAGGACAACTTAAAGAATGGGTTTCCAACCATTATCAA
>JARBTU010000132.1 GCA_029240015.1 Oscillospiraceae bacterium
CCTGTATCACCTGTAGCCCCCGTTGCACCTGTCGAACCTGTTGGTCCTGTGGCTCCTATTGCTCCTGTCGGACCAGTTGGACCTGTGTCTCCCGTTGCCCCTGTCGGGCCTGTTGGTCCTGTGGCTCCTATTGCTCCGGTTGGTCCCGTCGGACCTGTAGCTCCTGTAGCTCCCGTTGCCCCTGTCGGACCCGTTGATCCTGTGGCTCCCGTTGATCCTGTTGGTCCTGTTGGTCCTGTTGCTCCTGTGGGCCCTGTCGGACCTTCTCCTACGATATCGTCCTCTACCACAACAAGAGTTGCTTTTACAGGTACGGCAGCAGAATAATAGAAAATGCTCGGTGTCGCATTAACTAAAGATACTGTTACAGGGGCTTCCACAACGTCAACAATACCAATACCTACGACTTCACCGGTTTTTATTGGGGAATTCCCTTCTAAGAAATCTCCTTGAGATGAAGAAAGTGCAAATACTGCGCCAATACCAGATGGAGATGACTGGGTGGCCACCCACCAATCTAATACATATCGACCTGCTTCATTAAAGGTGATCACACCTGTTAAACTGTTATAAGTTATATTCCCCGCTGAATATATGACTGAATCAAAAATTACATTACCAGAAGACGCTACTGTTCCAGCAGCAAGACGTTCTATTTGCAATGCGATATTGCTCATTGCATTTACCTCCCATATTTTATGAATGATTTTTATATAAGCATGGCAATATATCATATGTAAGTAACGCAATTTCTGATTTTAAATTTTTCACCTCAATAATAAAAATTTCAGCTAATAAGGCTTGCGATGATGGCATTGGAAACCAGGAATCCTTTCGGCGTAAGAAAAATGATCTCTCCATTGATTCGAAGCAATCCTGATTGTTCAAGAGGTTTTGCTCTTCTTAAAATCTTTTCCTTATCAAAGCAGAACCGCTTATCTAACAAAGATAAATCAATCCCTTCGGAGAGCCGAAGTCTCAGCATTGCATATTCTTCGAATCCACCCGCTTGTTTATCTGATATTTGGTAGTTGTTCCCGTTTGATGAAAGGTAGCCTTCAATGTCTCTTGGATGTAAATATCTTTTTCCTTTATAATAAGAATGCGCCGACGCACCAAATCCTAAATACTCCTCGCAACGCCAGTACTTGAGATTATGCTTGCTTTCAAAACCTTTTTTTGCAAAATTGCTAATCTCATACTGCTCCACACCAATTGAGTTTAAGAACTCTATCGTGTTCAGATATAGATCACAAACACTATCCTCATCAGGACAAAGCGCCGCCGTGTTGTCTTCATAAAATCGAGTTCCCTGCTCGATTTTAAGAATATACGCAGAAACATGAGGCACATCCAGTTGTTTGATAAATTCCAAAGATGACAAAAGAGTTTGCGGAGTCTGATGTGGAATGCCAATCATTAAATCTACTGATATGTTAGTAAATCCCGCTTCTTTTGCCCCCTTAACCGCTTCAAGCGCTTGCATCTTCGTATGCGCTCTCCCCAGTGAATGAAGCTCTTTATCCACTCCCGACTGAACACCGAAAGAAACGCGATTAAACCCTGCTTGTTTTAATTCAAGCAGGGTTTGTTTGTCAATACTGCACGGATTGGCTTCTACAGTAAATTCCCCCTCAAGAGAAAACTGTTTTTTTGCAGCATCAATAATTCGTTTTAGGCGGGGAGCACCCAACAATACAGGTGTTCCTCCGCCAAAGTACAGCGTATCCGCCTTTATGTGATCATAAGTGAACATCTCTGTGATGATGGTTTGTGTGTATCTCTCGGCGAGAGCATCATCAAATTTTATTGAATAAAAGTCACAATAAGGGCATTTTTTCAAACAAAACGGAACATGGACATAGAGCCCTATAGGGTTCATAGCAAACCTCCATCTATTTTGTTAATCGAGTTTCAGCACAGCCATAAACGCTTCCTGCGGCACCTCAACGCTGCCCAGTTGTCTCATGCGCTTCTTACCTTCTTTTTGCTTTTCCAAAAGCTTTTTCTTACGGGTAATGTCGCCGCCATAGCATTTTGCCAGAACGTCTTTTCTCATCGCTTTAACCGTTTCGCGGGCAATAATCTTTCCTCCCACAGCCGCCTGAATCGGAACTTCAAAAAGCTGTCTTGGAATATGCTCTTTCAGTTTTTCCGCAATTCTCCTTGCGCGCGGATATGCCTTTTCCTGATGCACAATGAAAGAAAGGGCATCCACTACATCCCCATTTAAAAGAATATCAAGCTTGATGAGTTTACTAGGAACAAACCCCATCATTTCATAATCAAAGGACGCATACCCACGAGTACGGGATTTTAGCGCGTCAAAAAAATCATACACTATTTCGTTCAAAGGAAGTTCATAGTGAAGTTCTGCCCTTGTATCATCAAGATATTTCATATCTTTAAAAATTCCACGACGGTCTTGACACAAATCCATAATGTTGCCTACAAACTCGGTAGGAGTAAGGATGCTTGACTTGACCATAGGCTCCTCTGCCATTTGTATATTTGCAACATCAGGATAATTACTCGGATTGTCAATGTATACAACGTTTCCGTTGGTCAATGTAATCTTATAGATAACAGATGGTGCCGTTGTGATGATATCCAAATTATATTCGCGCTCGATACGTTCTTGAATGATTTCCATATGCAATAGTCCCAAAAAACCGCATCGAAAACCAAATCCCAGTGCAATGGAAGTCTCCGGCTCAAAAGTGAGGGATGCGTCATTCAGCTGAAGCTTTTCAAGCGCTTCTCTTAAATCTCCATATTTCGATCCGTCGGCAGGGTAGATGCCCGAAAACACCATCGGATTCACTTTCCGATAACCAGGAAGCGCTTCACTTGCCGGATTGTTGGCATCAGTAACGGTATCACCCACATGCGTGTCCCCAATGCTTTTGATGCTGGCGGCAATGTAGCCAACATCTCCCGCTAAAAGCTCACCGCATGGAACCATATCGGTTGCGCCCATATATCCGACTTCAACTACTGTAAACTCTGCCCCGCTGGACATCATTTTGATATTCGTTCCCGCTTTTACAGTGCCTTCTTTTACCCGAACGTAGATGATTACGCCTTTATAGGTGTCATAATAGGAATCAAATATCAATGCTTGGAGCGGATTGTTTTCGTCTCCCTGCGGTGGGGGAATCTCTGCAACTATTTTTTCTAAGACTGCTTCGATATTTGTTCCCATCTTTGCGGAAATCCGCGGCGCATCCATAGCGGGAATCCCGATAACATCCTCCACTTCCTTACATACCCGCTCAGGATCAGCGGAAGGTAGGTCGATTTTATTAACCACCGGAAGTACTTCCAAGTCATGTTCAATCGCAAGATAGGTGTTTGCTAAAGTCTGCGCTTCGATTCCCTGAGAAGCATCCACTACTAAGATAGCACCTTCACAAGCGGCAAGCGAACGAGAAACCTCATAGTTAAAATCGACATGTCCGGGAGTATCTATTAAATTAAAGGTATAAAGTTCACCGTCATTTGCCTGATAGTTCAGTTTAACCGCGCGAGCTTTGATAGTTATGCCGCGCTCACGTTCAATATCCATATTATCAAGCAGCTGCTCTTCCATATCACGAAGAGCTACCGTGCTCGTTTTTTCAAGAATCCTGTCCGCAAGAGTAGATTTTCCATGATCGATATGTGCAATAATTGAAAAATTGCGTATATTTTCACGCTTAAACGACAAAGATATCACCTCTAAAATATTTTTTAACATCTTATTATACCTTATTTTTTATTAAAAAGAAATTACTTTATAAAAAATAAGTTGAAAACGAGCTAATTTTTTTAACAGATATTTGATTCCTTAATAATATTAAAGCGAATAGATCTTTTGAAAAAGGTCATTATAATGGTGTAAAAACGCTAAGCGTATAGAAGATGTTACTTATTTTTATATTTATAAAAAAAGTTGTTGACAAAAGTCGTTTGCTGTTATATAATAATTCTTGCTTTCACGTTTGAAGAAAGCACAAAAAGATGGCGGTATAGCTCAGTTGGCTAGAGCATGCGGTTCATACCCGCAGTGTCGTTGGTTCAACTCCAACTACCGCTACCAATATTTCGGCCCGTTGGTCAAGCGGTTAAGACACCGCCCTTTCACGGCGGTATCACGAGTTCGATTCTCGTACGGGTCACCACAAAAAACCAGTTGGTAAATTCAACTGGTTTTTTTTATAGGCATTTTTAAAATCATAGTATGGAACTCTATTGTAAATTGGTTAAGCTAAAAAAGTGGATTCTCTTTTTGTTAAATTTGAGGAAAAATCCAATAAGGCTAATGATGCATATACCTATAGTGTTTGTTTATGAATGTCGGAGGGGAAACTAAAGCAGAAACGTACTTCAACAGCTATGTATTTTACTTTGAGGGAGCTCAAAAAATTCATGAAGACACCCGAAATGAAATGATGCAATAAAAACCTGAAGCTCACTCTGAGCTTCAGGTTTTTTATTCCTAAAGATAATGAAATTCCCAATGAAACCTAATTTAATCTATTTTCATAGATCTATTACTTCGGTTACCTCTTTGTAGCCTACTTCTGTCATATATTTAACTTTCTATTTGTAATTGGTTATAAATTTTGCTTCAATTAAATCCGTCTTTATACTTCCCATGCTGCTGTGCAGTTTAACCCCACAATTGCATTATTTTGATCTAATGAAAGTAATTTTTTTGTCATCATATCCCGGTATATTTGTTGAGTAAACTTGCAAAACAATCTTATTGTTAGACGATTTTTTAATACCAGTTCGAAACGATAGATCTGTATCATGCCCAATATTAGTACCATTGTCTACAGAAAATCGTACGACATTTCGTATTGGTGCAATATTTATTTTCATTGTCTTCCCGTTATATTTCATCTCACCTTTTATTAAACCATCCTGATTAACCCAATATACAATATCAGGGTCCGTTGATACCCATCTTGAACCGGGTTCCTGATAAGCCCTATTAGGAAAGAACTTCTGGTTGATTGAATATGATAAGAAAGAAATTACAACTAAACATGATACGATAATTATTATCCCTTTTTTCATAAAAATCACCATCCCAATCTATAAAATCTAATCAATTTACCGTTTCCATATATTTTAGAAAATGATGTATAAGTATTTGCTTGGCCTCCATCATTATATACTTCAAATTTCCCTCCGGTAATATATGCAGCTACAGTATGAATCCCCTGTGTAATATCCTTTTTGTCATTCCAATAGGTAATTACATACACGCCACCATTTTTCCACCATGAACTATCTACACTGGTAGTTATGGCGCTTTTGAACTTTATCCCGTGTGTGGAAAAATATTCTCCAAAACGCGCTGATTCCGAACCATATTTTCCAGGTGTAAAAAGATTACCACCAACATATGCCCAATTTAAATCAAATTCTTTAATGATTTGGGCAAGGTGTGTGCCATTATTCATATGCCCTGCAACTAACTTATTCATATTTCCACTTTCGTCATAAGTATACCGAATTTCTTTCCCATTACGCAAGCGTTTTTTAGTCATTTGGTTTAGGTTGTT
>JARBTU010000133.1 GCA_029240015.1 Oscillospiraceae bacterium
AACAGACATCGTTTTATTTAAAACGATGCCTGTAGTTTTCATGTTATAAGACTTATTTAGCAAATTCGATTGCTCGGCTTTCACGAATAATGTGGACTTTGATTTGGCCAGGATAGTCAAGTTCATTTTCTATCTTATTTACAATATCGCGTGCAACCAAAACCATTTTTTCATCTTTAACGATTTCTGGTTTTACCATAATTCTAATTTCACGACCGGCCTGAATAGCAAATGATTTTTCAACGCCTTCAAAGGAACAAGCGATTTCTTCAAGCTTTTCAAGACGTTTGATGTAGTTTTCTAAATTCTCTCTTCTTGCTGCAGGTCTTGCAGCAGAAACGGCATCAGCCGCTTGAACTAAGCAAGCAATAACGGTTCTTGTTTCAACATCACCGTGGTGAGCTTCAATAGCGTGGATTACATCGGCGTTTTCTTTGTATTTTCTGCAAACGTCAACACCAATCTCAACATGAGAACCTTCAATTTCATGATTTAAAGCTTTTCCAATGTCATGAAGAAGTCCTGCACGTTTTGCAAGGTTTTCATCCACACCCAATTCAGCAGCCATGATTCCCGCGAGGTACGCTACTTCAATGGAGTGATTTAAAACATTTTGACCATAACTTGTACGATAACGAAGACGTCCTAATAACTTAACAATTTCATGGTGTACGCCGTGTACGTTGGTTTCCAGAACTGCACGTTCACCTTCAGCTTTAATTTTTTGTTCTACTTCACGTCTTGATTTTTCTACCATTTCCTCAATCCGGGCAGGATGAATCCTTCCGTCAGATATCAGTTTTTCAAGTGTAAGGCGCGCAATTTCACGTCTTACAGGGTCAAAGCAGGAAAGTGTAATAGCTTCCGGCGTATCATCAATAATAAGGTCTACACCGGTCATGGTCTCAAGCGTTCTGATGTTTCGTCCCTCACGTCCGATGATTCTTCCTTTCATCTCATCATTTGGAAGGGGAACTACCGAAACGGTCGCTTCCGAAACATGATCAGCAGCACATCTTGAAATGGCAAGAGAAATAATTTCGCGAGCTTTCTCATCAGCAGAGTCTTTAATCTGCTGCTCATAGTTGCTTACTTTAACTGCTTTTTCATGAATAAGTTCATTTTCAAGGTTCATAAGGAGTTGGTCTTTCGCCTGATCGGCGGTCAGCCCTGAAATCCTTTCAAGGGATTCTATCTGACTTTTCTTAATAGTCTCAGCTTCCGAAAGTTTTTCATCGGCTTGTTTAACCTTGTTTTGAAGTTGCTCTTCTTTTTTTTCAAGATTTTCAATCTTTCTGTCTAATGATTCTTCTTTTTGCTGTATTCTGCGTTCTTGACGGGACACTTCGCTACGTCTGTCTTTTAAGTCCTTATCGGTCTCAATACGAAGTTTATGTATCTCATCCTTTGCTTCAATTAGCGCTTCCTTCTTTTTGGTTTCCGCTGCTTTGGCAGCATCGTTCATAATTTTTTTCGCTTGGTCTTCGGCAGAGCCAAGTTCCGCCTCGGCAACTTTTTTTCTATATGCAATACCTAAATAAAAGGCAATTACACCGAATAAAATACCAGAAACTATAAAAGCAATAACGGAATACAATACTGTATTAGTATTCATTTAATAAAATCAAACCTCCTTTTGTCAAAATTTTTATCATTATTTCGATTTTTTACAAATGCGTATAGCAACACACTATAAATTATATTTTATAACTATTGTTGCCTAATGTCAAGAAAATTCATATTAATAATGTACTAAAAGTATAAAAATATTAAGAAAAAACAATATTTGCGACATTGCTGTCTATTTTAAAATTAAGCTTTTCGGTTCCGTAAAAAATGTTGTCTTCATAATCCACAACAATATTCGACTTTTTAAAGTCGAGGGAGACGTTGGGTTTTATCATGCCAATATTGACGTTGCTGTCAAGGTTGAATCCTTCCAGTTTTTTAATGTCACCAAACAGGAAGTTACCAATGTTAGATTGTGCATAAAAATTCTCGAAAACAGAGTTTTTTGTAGAAACATTAGTAACAATGGAACGGATAAAAAAGTTGTTAATCGAACATTTATCAATGTTTACGTTACACGCCTTGGAATCAAGAGACAAAGCCTCAAAACTCACATCCGAAATTTTGATATTACCAATGTTAACGTTTAAAACAATTTGAGAGGCATATTCGTGAGGAACAAGGATTTCAATTTGTCCGGAGTTTAATCGGATATTGGAGAGCGGATTGGAACGCTGTCTTTGAACAGAAAGGGTGATTTCTCCGTCATGTTGCTGAATAAAGACTTGGTCTCCCTCATTGTTATTGAGTTTTCGGACCTGATATTTAATCGTTGCTGTTTGGTCGGTACTGTTTTTTATCACAATATCCGAAGTGTTGGAAGCAATGCTAATCTTTTTGATATTATCGTCCAAGCGAATTAATTTGTCTTCTGATACGAATTGCTTGCTTCCAAAGAAAACAAAGAAAAGAATAACGAACATGATTAAGATAGAAAAAAATAAAATATATACAAATATCGAACTTTTTTTATAAGAATCCATTGTTTTACGTCCCTTCTTTGTTATAAAAATCATGGCTGTTGACGAAAAAATTCACAACAGCCAATAAAATCAATATGGATAGAATTAGTACTGTTTGCCCCAGAATACCATTGACTTTGCAGGTTTTCCACAGCATACGCACTTATCTGATATTTGCTCTTCCTCAAACGGGATGCAACGGGATTTCACTCCTGTTACATCTTTGATTTTCTCTTCGCACTCGGTTTCTCCGCACCACATTGCTTTGATAAAACCGTTTTTCTCATTTGAAATCTTTACGAATTCATCAAAATCTTTTGCTGTATAAGTTCTGTCCTCGCGATTTTTGAGCGCACGCTCATAAAGACCGTCATGAACAGCTTTTAACGCTTCCGAAACTGCCGACTCAAGATTATCAAGCGAAACGATTGTCTTTTCGCGGTTATCACGGCGGACAACAACACACTGATTGTTTTCAATGTCTTTTGGTCCAAGTTCTATACGAAGAGGAACGCCTTTCATTTCATGTTCAGAGAACTTCCAGCCGGGAGAATTGTCACGGTCGTCAAGTTTCACTCTGAATTGAGCACGTAATCTTTCAAAAAGCCCGTTTGCTTTTTCCAGAACACCCTCTTTATGCTGGGCAATAGGGATGATAACTACTTGAACAGGAGCAACTGCCGGAGGAAGCACTAGTCCGCTATCATCTCCGTGAGTCATAATAATTCCGCCAATCAGTCTGGTTGAAACGCCCCAAGAGGTCTGATGAGGAAAAGCAAGTTTATTGTCTCGACCTGTGAAGGTGATATTAAACGCTTTGGCAAATCCGTCTCCGAAATAGTGAGACGTACCTGATTGTAACGCTACACCGTCATGCATCATGGCTTCAATGGTATAAGTCGAAACGGCTCCTGCAAATTTTTCTTTATCGGTCTTCTGACCTTTTAGAACAGGCATGGCAAGGCTTTCTTTACAGAAGTCGGCGTAAACGTCAAGCATTTGTAACGTTTCCTGCTCAGCTTGTTCTTTGGTTTCATGCATAGTGTGTCCTTCCTGCCACAAAAATTCCACCGAACGGAGGAAAGGACGAGTCGTTTTCTCCCATCTTACGACCGAGCACCATTGATTATAAAGCTTTGGCAAGTCGCGATAAGATTGAATAATATTTGCATAGTGGTCACAAAAAAGGGTCTCGGAAGTCGGACGGACGCAAAGGCGTTCCGTTAATTTTTCTTTTCCGCCGTGAGTTACCCATGCAACCTCGGGCGCGAACCCGTCTACATGGTCTTTTTCTTTTTGTAAAAGACTCTCAGGAATAAACATCGGCATATAAACATTCTCGTGGCCGGTTTGTTTGAACCTTGCGTCCAAATCCTTTTGGATGTTTTCCCATATAGCATAGCCATAAGGGCGGATAATCATACAGCCCCGCACGCTTGAATAGTCAATAAGCTCCGCTTTTTTTACAACATCTGTGTACCATTTGGCAAAATCTTCGTTCATGGAAGTAATTTCTTCCACCAATTTTTTTTGCTGTGCCATTTCAACGACTCCTTATAATATAGCTTTCAAAACACAAAAGCTATTGAATAAACTTTTGTTAAATTACACTTTATCATACCATTTGCAACATAAAAAATCAAGGCGTATAGGGTCGAATAAAACCGACTAAATAAAAACAAGAAGGCAACTGTAAGTCGAATCCATTATGATGAATCGGGTTTTCATATTATTACCTTGATCTTCAAAAAATAAAAAGTACATATAATGCTTGCTTTATAGAGATATATGTACAAAATCAACTGATAAAGCAGGTGTTTTTTGTGTCAAAATGATCCTTTGATGAATACGATATTGTGAAGTGGATTACTGCCACATTCTTTAATTTTATAAAAGGGTGGAGGGATTATAAGTGGAAAGTGAAAACAAGGTTGTGGATTTTTTTCTCGGAGCAAACTCACCCAAAGGATTCGCAGGATATTTTTCAGAACTTTCAAAACCGGATGAAGATTATCGGGAGTTTGTTATAAAAGGCGGGCCTGGAACAGGCAAATCGAGCTTCATGCAGCAAATATCAGATGAGCTTAAAGATAAAGATGATTTTATAGAAAGAATACATTGTTCCTCAGATGCCAATTCCTTAGACGGGGTCATCTGCCACAAAGCAAAAGTGAGCATAGCTGACGGAACAGCTCCACATATCATAGAACCGTCCTTTCCCGGGGCGTATCAAACCGTTGTAAACTTTTCAGAATTCTGGAATGAGGATTCTCTTTATGAAAAACGGGTGAATATCAGGGACAGTTTTATTAAAAACAAAAAGTTACATGAACGATGTTGCAGATTTTTGCAGGCGGCAAACTCACTTTTGACCGACAGTTATTTGATAGCGCTGGATTGTACAGACAGTTTGAAAATTGCAAAGTTCGCCAAAAGGCTGGCACAAAGAGAATTTGGGAGCAAAAAGGGTAAAGGCGCAAAAGAAAATATCCGATTACTTAGTGCAGTGACTCCGTCGGGAGTAAAAACATATTTTGATACAGTACTTAAAATGTGTGACAAAGTTTTTGTTATAAAAGATGATTTTGGGGCGTCATCAAGAATTTTATTAAGCGTGCTCAGAAAGATTCTTCTGGAAAGCGGACATGAGATTTATACTTGTTATTGCCCGCTCAACCCAAACGAGAAGATAGATCATATTATTATACCGGAGCTTTCGATAGGCTTTGTTACAACCAATAAATTCGTAGTGGAAGATTTTGAGCCATACAGGGTAATTAATTTTTCAAGATTTACGGACATTGATCGGCTGAAACTTAAAAAACAACGTTTAAGCTTTAACAAAAAAGCGGCAACAGAATTGATTGAAGAAGCGGTTTCTATTCTAAAGATGGCAAAGGCAAGTCACGATGAGTTGGAGAAGTATTACATACAGGCAATCAATTTTGATCAAGTTGATTATAAGCAAAAGGAAGTGCTGGAAAAGATACTGCAACGATACAAATTAGCATAGCAAGCTTAAAAATA
>JARBTU010000134.1 GCA_029240015.1 Oscillospiraceae bacterium
TCATTTTATCATCTTTTTAAATAGCCTAGGGGATTTTGAGCTTGTCCGTTGATTCTTACCTCAAAATGCAAATGAGGTCCTGTTGACCAGCCGGTACTTCCTACTTTCGCAATGGCTTGTCCTCTCTCAACGTGCTCTCCCACAGATACAAGCAACGCACTACAGTGTCCGTAAAGAGTGCTCTTTCCTCCGCCGTGGTCAATAATCACGTATTTTCCATAACTGTATCCCGGCTTGTCATTGGTGATCGCTGTAATGACCGTTCCTGAATTTGCGGCTACAATGGTCTTGCCATAAACTCCGCCACCTGAAATATCTATTCCTTTATGTGTGGTTCCCCAACGTGACCCAAATCCGGAAGTTATCGTAGAATACCCCGGTAAAGGCCATAGGAATTCTCCACCGACATATTCTCCATCGGACTGATGCGCAGCTATTTGCCGCTGAATCTCTTCTTCGGCTTCTTTCATCTGCTTATCAATCTCCGCCGCATTGGCCTTATATTCTTCTTCTTGAAGCTTAAGCTCATTGATAGCTGATTTGCTCTTCTGATAAGCTAAATCCAACGAACTTTTCTTGGACGCCAAGTTAGCCCTCGCTGCGGAAACTTTCTCTTTGTCTGCCTCTACTCTTGCTTTGGCAGTTTCAATAGCCGATTTTTCTTTTTTCAGCTTACTAATAAGCTTTTGGTCATGGTTCGAAACTCTTTTGACAATCTCTATTCTTGTCAAGAAATCAGACATATCCGTCGCACCTAAAAGCATACTTAACATCGACGGATCGGAAGACATATACATCGCTCTGAGCCTTTGCTTAAACTGATCGTATGTAACCTTGATATCTTCCTCTTTTTGCTTGATCTGTACTTCTTTTTCATCTATTTCTTTATTGATTTCGGTAATCTGTGTATTCAGAATGCTAATTTGATTCTGAGTCACTTCAATCTGGCTATCAAGTTGTTTCTGGTATTCTTCTTCTTTTGTCTGATCTTTTTGTGTCTGCTGCATCTGGCTTTTAATTGCTTTTTGCTGTTCTTCAAGCTTATCATATTTAGACTGCAGGTCAGCAACAGAAGACGCGGTAACATCTATATTAAAAACATTAAACGAAAAAACAAAAGCAATTGCCATAACAATTGTGGCTGAAACAGCTTTTAATGTTCGCCTTTTTTTTATAGACATATCTTTTTCGCTTCCTTTCACAATAAATCAAAGATTTCTTACACCTTCAAGTGATTCCCTATACTGAACGCACTTCCCAAACCGCCCGTAAGCATACCTGCAAAACAGAACGACACCGCTAAGGTCGGAGCCGCGGTTTTGAACGGAACGATATGTACAAACATCTCTCTGAGCCATGCGGAAGAATTATCCTCAATCAACCCAACCACTCCGTTGTATGCCAGCCATATCACAACAAAAGCCAAAAGCGCTGAGGCAAGGCCTAAAAGCAGTCCTTCTACTATAAAGGGTAGCCTGATAAACCCGTTTGTTGCTCCCACATACTTCATAATGTTTATCTCGCGCCGTCTTGAAAATACAGATGCCCTGATTGTATTTGCAATAATCACAATCGAAACAATAACCAGCGCCATAATCATAGCAATCCCAAAAGTATTGACCATTTTGTTTGCATCAGACAGTGTTTGCCCTACTTCCGGAGACGCATTGACCTTCAAAACATTATCCAGTGTTTCGATTTGGCTGATTGTAGATACCATGATGCTTAAATCTTTTATTCTAACTTCAAAAGATGCCGGAAATGTATCTTTTTCGATTCCTTCTATTAATCCTGCATCCGCGCCGAGAAGCTCTTTTTGTCTTTCAAAGGCCTGTTCTTTTGAAACGTATCTGACATCATAAATGTTTGAATTGGACGTCAGACTCTGTTCCAGTGATGCAATCTGTTGTTCGGTCGCGCTATCTTGAACAAAAACAACTGCATTGTTCTGCATTTCAACGTATTTAACAAGGCTGTTCACATTGATGGTGAACAGGATGGCAAAGCCGACAAGCAAAAGACAAGCTGTTAATACACCCACAGAAGCAAATGACATGAGCCTGTTAAACCAAACATTTTTTGCTCCCTCTTTTAAGAGGTATTTAAAGCTGCTAGCTTTCATCCGTACCTCCTATATATCCATCAAAAGCGATCGTGCCGTTTTCAATATTTATTGTTCTTCCGCCAAACTGACGCACCAAGTCATGCTCATGTGTTACCATAAGCACTGTTGGGCCGCAGCTGTTGATTTCCTTTAACAACTCAACAATTTCATACGCAAGCTCCGGGTCGACGTTTCCCGTCGGCTCGTCCGCAATAATCAAAGTCGGGTCGTTCACAAGCGCTCTTGCCAACGCAACACGCTGCTGTTCCCCTCCGGAGATTTCATTCGGATATCTTCTGGCTTTGTCCGCAAGACCCATCAAGTCCAGAACATAAGGAACTCTGTTGCGTATAAAGCGCACGGACGCATCGGTCACACGCAAACTAAACGCGATATTGTCAAAAACCGTCATGCTCGGGATAAGTCTGAAGTCTTGAAAAACTACACCGATAGAACGTCTGAACTTAGGAATTTCTTTATTCTTCAGATTGGTCAGATTATATCCGTTAACAATAACCTTCCCCGTTGTCGCTATAGTTTCTCTTAACAAGAGCTTTAACATTGAACTTTTGCCTGCTCCGGATGAACCGACAACAAATGCAAATTCTCCGCTGTTTATTTTTAGGTTAACATCCTTAAGAGCCGTTGTTCCATTCTCATAGTCAAACGAAACATTTACTAAATCTATCATTACAACTGCCCCTACCAATTATTATCTTAGAATTTAACCGGATTAGATGTCAAATATTTTTTAACCATTAAGGCAATTTTAAATATAATGGCATGGTCGAATTCTCTTAAGTCCAGCCCCGTAAGTTTCTTGATTTTTTCTAAACGATAAACCAATGTATTTCTGTGCACAAAAAGCTTTCTTGATGTTTCTGATACATTCAGATTGTTTTCAAAAAAGCGCTGTATTGTAAACAGTGTTTCATGATCAAGCGATTCAATCGAACCTCGATTAAATACTTCTTTCAAGAACGTTTCACAAAGGGTCGTCGGAAGCTGATAAATCAGCCTTGCAATCCCCAGATTATCATAGCTTACAATAGACTTGTCCGTATCGAAAACTTTTCCTACTTCCAAAGCGACCTGTGCTTCTTTGAAGGATCTTGCAAGGTCTTTTACGCCGATAACTGCTGTTCCGATTCCCACAGTCGCACGGGTATAAAATTCGCTGCTCAATGTGTCAACAATAGAACGGGCAAGTTTTTCAAGGTCTTTTGAGTCGATTCCGCTTTTGATTTCTTTAATCAAAACAATGTCGTTTTCGCTGATGTTAAAGACAAAATCCTTTTGCTTGTCCGGGAAAAGATTTTGAATCACTTCATAAGCACTGACATCGTTTGTGGATAAGACTCTAATCAATAGAGCGACACGGTTCACATCCGTGTTAAAGTGCAGTTCTCTTGCTTTTACATAAATGTCTCCAGGCAAAATATTATCCAAAACAACATTTTTAATAAAGTTATTTCGGTCATATTTTTCGTCATAATACTGCTTGATGCTCGAAAGTGTAATCGCCAAAATCTGCGCATACTTTGCCGCTGTTTCATCTACACCTTCTACAAAAACTGCATAATCCGGCTTGATGTGCGGGCCAAAAGGTTTATAGGTGAATCCGTCACGGATAAATGTGTCATGCGAATCAGCCATATCAATAGAAATAAACTCGTGCGTTATGCCTATTTTAGGAAGATCACTGCATGAAATAATAGTCGCTGAATCGTCGACAACACCTATCACCCGGTCAATTGTGTCACGCATTTGATGAACAACACCTTGAAAAAGTCTATTCGACATCTGTATCCCCTTCTTTTGAATGAATTTGGTACTATTGTTGCGAATACGAAATATTGCATACCCAATTAGTTTCATTTTACATAAAAAGCGGTTAATTTGCAATACTTAATTAACTTTTTTTGTGCAAAACATCATTATTTTTTATAAAAATGTCATTTTGGAAACAAAAAACTTTCTGTTTATTACAAATTGTAACACACATCTGCTATTTAGTTGTTAATAAACGATTAATCAGTAATTTTTAAAACCAAAACATTTTTCCTCCAAAGGAAAAATATTTTTAAGCATGAATTTTTTTCATTTATATGAAAAAACAGGAATACGAAACGTATTCCTGTTTTAAATCCAAGATTATAAATGAAAGGAACGACCTAATTTACAATAGCCTGTTCAGTTTCTTTGTCAAAAATGTGAACTCTGTTCGGGTCAATTGCCATTTTGATTGAGTCTCCGACACGAGCTGTAGAACGAGGAGAAACTCTTGCTGTTAAAGAAGAACCTTCACAGTTTACAAATAGATATGTTTCCGCACCCATTAGCTCTGTTACTTCAACTTCACATTCAATTAAACCTGTTGTTGCGCTGGACAAGAACATTTCTTCGTCATGAATGTTTTCAGGACGGATACCCAAAATAATTTCTTTTCCGATGTAGTTTTTAAGCTCTTCATTCTTTGCTTTGCTTTCAGGAAGCTCAACTTGGAATTTTTGTCCTCTTTTGGTTTTTGTGTCTTCCGAACCAAATTCAACATACAATTTTCCGTCTTTTTCTAAAAGAACAGAATCAATGAAGTTCATTTGAGGAGACCCCATAAAGCCGGCAACAAAAAGGTTCTTTGGCGTCGTATATAGATTTTGAGGGCTGTCAACCTGTTGAATAAAACCGTCTTTCATAACAACGATTCTGCTTGCCATGGTCATAGCCTCTGTCTGGTCATGGGTAACGTAAACAAACGTGGTTCCCAAACGCTGATGAAGTTTTGAAAGCTCAGTCCTCATCTGTGCACGCAATTTAGCGTCCAAGTTAGAAAGAGGCTCGTCAAGCAAGAAAACCTGTGGTTCACGAACAATCGCACGCCCCAACGCAACACGTTGGCGTTGACCACCTGAAAGTGCTTTTGGTTTACGATCCAAAAGATGTGTGATATCAAGCGCTCTTGCAGCTTCCTCCACACGTTTTTTGATTTCGTCTTTTGGTGTTTTTCTGAGTTTAAGTCCGAATGCCATGTTTTCGAAAACTGTCATGTGAGGATAAAGCGCATAGTTCTGGAAAACCATCGCAATATCACGGTCTTTCGGTGCTACGTCGTTAACCAGTTTGTCACCGATGTAAAGTTCACCGTCAGAAATTTCTTCAAGTCCTGCAATCATACGAAGGGTTGTTGACTTTCCGCAACCGGAAGGACCAACCAAAATAACAAATTCTTTGTCTTTAATTTCAAGATTAAAATCAGAAACGGCAATTACGCCACCTTGATATCTTTTATAAATACCGCGCAATGATAAGCTTGCCATAAAAGGACCTCCTAAGATATTGAATGGATTATATTTACATATCAGTAATTT
>JARBTU010000135.1 GCA_029240015.1 Oscillospiraceae bacterium
AAATCCCTTTTTCAATGTTAAACTGCATTCCATAACTCCCTAAAATATCATAATTGTGTATCATATTATATCACAAAAACCGTTGCTTCACAATACACAATGCGCGAGAACACTATTCAAATTACACACTTTTATCTTTTATAAATTTATATATGCCAACACCAGTAAGATATAGAAAAAACAATAATATCAGTAGAGTTACAATAAACACTAATAAATCTTTTAGAAATGAATCAACGGTTATATAAATACAAAGTACGTCAATGGGCATAATAAGAAGGAGAAATAAGATGAACTTGATTATTCTAGAAATTTTCTTGCTCGCAAAAACTTTTCCCAATATTTCTTCTAAACATTCCATTAGCATTCCAAAAAGAAATTGCATAGTCCACAACCCCCAATATAGACGATTTTATAAATGTTTTTATTATATCAATAAAGATAATCAAAAAGAAAATTGCTTAAAAAGGCAGTACTTTAACAGTACTGCCTTTTTCTAATCTTATTCTTGTGTAGAGATTGTTTGGATATAAAGTTCGTCAAGCTGTTTTTTGTCCACAGGAGCGGGACACATCGTCATCAGCTCGCTTGCATTCTGCACCTTCGGGAAAGCGATAACGTCACGAATCGATTCTTTATGGAGCATCAGCATCACGAGACGGTCAAGCCCATACGCCATTCCACCGTGAGGAGGTGCGCCATATTTGAAAGCGTCAATCAAAAAGCCGAATCGTTCTGTTGCCTCTTCCTGTGTAAATCCTAAAGCCTCAAACATGGTCTGTTGGAGCTCAGGGTTATTAATCCTTATTGAACCGCCGCCAACTTCACAACCATTCAGCACAAGGTCGTATGCTTTTGCTTTGCAACTTTCAGGGTCGGTTTTGATTTTCTCCAAATCCTCATCTGCAACTGCTGTAAATGGATGATGCTTCGCCACATAACGATTATCTTCTTCGTCATGCTCAAAAAGAGGAAAATCTGTGACCCAAAGCAAATCAAATGTGTTTTTCTCAATCAAAGAAAGCCTATCCGCCAACTCACAGCGAAGAGCACCTAACGAGTCAAATACAACTTGATTAGACGAATCTGCAACAACAAAAATGACATCGCCTTTTTTTGCCCCCATTCTCTCACGAATCGCATCTTTTTCCTGTTCGCTTAAAAACTTTTCAAAGCTTGAGGTTTCATTTTCTTCGGTAAGCCTTGTATATGCCAAGCCCTTGGCTTTATAGGTCTTCACAAAATCAGCAAGTTTATCGATTTCCTTACGTGTCAACTTTTCCGCGCCACCTTTGACATTGATCGCACGTATGCTTCCTGTCTCCAACGCTCCGGCGAAAACTTTAAATGCTGTATCTTTTAAGATGTCGCTTAAATCCACAAGCTCTAAGCCAAAGCGGGTATCAGGCTTATCGGAGCCGTAACGTTCCATTGCCTCTTTATATGGTAATCTTTTTAACGGAAGGCTAATATCTACATCTAAAATCCGCTTAAACACATATTTTGCGAAACCTTCATTGATACTCATTACGTCATCTTGATCAACAAAGCTCATCTCAAGGTCTATTTGTGTAAACTCCGGCTGACGGTCAGCTCTTAAGTCCTCATCACGGAAACAGCGGGCAATCTGCATATATCTGTCATATCCCGACAGCATCAAAAGCTGTTTGTAAAGCTGTGGGGATTGCGGCAAAGCAAAAAAGCTTCCCGAATGAACTCTTGATGGGACAAGGTAATCCCTTGCGCCTTCCGGCGTTGATTTGATGAGTATCGGCGTTTCCACTTCCAAGAATCCGTTTTCGTCATAATAATCCCGTGCCGCTTTAACGATTTTATGTCGCATAATAAGCGTATTCTGCATTTCGCTTCTTCTTAAGTCTAAATAACGATATTTTAAACGCAACTCTTCTTTCACATTGGTGCTGTCTGTAATTTCAAAAGGAGGAGTTTGCGATTTAGATAACACTCTTAAATCCGTAACAAAAACTTCAACCATTCCTGTTTTGATGTCAGTATTGACACTTACTCTTTTCCTAACTTCACCCTTTGCCATTACAACAAATTCAGCGCGGCATCCTGCGGCTTTTTCAAAAATTCCACGCTCGGTCGAATCATCGAATGCAAGCTGAACAATTCCGGTTCGGTCACGAAGGTCGATGAAAACAAGGTTTCCCAAATCTCGGGTCTTTTGTACCCATCCGCAAACAACAACTTGTTCTCCGACATTTTTTTCATCCAATTCTGTACAATAGTTGGTTCTCTTTAGCCCAGTCATTAAATCTGCCATTTGTTCATTCTCCTCGAAATAGATTCAGTTTAGTAAATCAGATAAGTCCATGTCTCCCATTTTCTGCTCCAGTTCCTTGGTTGCACGCTCAAGTCCTGTCTCGTAAAGCACATCCATTAGGTCCCCATCCAAATCAATTTGCTTAATTTCACCCGACTCCATGTCCTTGATGTTTGCTTTACCCGATTCAATCTCGGAATCGCCCAAAACCATAGACATTTTAGCGCCGATCTTATCGGCATATTTCATCTGTGCTTTCACACTTCTTCCCATCGTATCGCATTCAATAAAAAAGCCTTCACTTCTTAATTTTGCCGTCAGTTCGCTTGCTTTCAAGCTTGCCTGTTCGCCAATACTTGCAATATAAAGCTCACAGTCACGAGGCTTTGGAAGTTCTGTTCCCTGGTTTGCCATTAAAAGCAGAAGTCTTTCAAGTCCCATAGCGAATCCAAGTCCCGGTGTTTTTTGTCCACCAAGATGTTCCACCAAGCCGTCATAGCGTCCGCCGCCGCACACTGTTCCCTGTGCACCGATTTCATTGGATATAAACTCAAAGACTGTTTTGGTATAATAATCAAGCCCTCTGACGATTCTCGGGTTGACAGTATATTCAACGCCCATCAGATCAAGCCTTTTTTTGACTCCGTCAAAATGCTCGCTGCATTCTTCACAGATATAATCCAGAACAATCGGAGCCTCTTTTGCTATTGCCGAACAAACAGCGCTTTTACAATCCAAAATCCTCATCGGATTGGTTTGAAGCCGACCCAGACAGGTTTCACAAAGTTCGGATTTCTTGATCTCAAAATATTCTTTCAGTGCTGTATGATATTTCGCTCTGCATTCAGGGCAGCCAATCGAATTGATTTCCAGTGTAAGATTTTTAAGCTGTAACACTTTAAAAATCTCGTTCGCAAGCCCAATGACTTCCGCATCCGCAGCAGGGCTTTGGCTGCCGAGCATCTCGACCCCAAACTGATGGAATTCACGAAGTCTTCCCGCCTGCGGCTTTTCGTATCTGAAACAACTTGTCAAATAGCTGACTTTCAGCGGCAACGCATCGTTCAGCAAGCCATTTTCAAGTGCCGCGCGAACTGCACCCGCTGTTCCCTCGGGTTTGAGGGTAATGGAACGATCTCCTTTGTCCGTAAACGTATACATCTCTTTTTGAACAACATCTGTCGTATCTCCTACCGAACGGCAGAAAAGTTCCGTATGTTCAAACGTAGGCGTTCTTATTTCTTTAAATCCAAACAGCGCGGATGTCTCCAACGCAACAGTTTCGATAAACTTCCATTTATAACTGTCTTTTGTAAGGATATCCTGTGTGCCTCTTGGCGCTTTAGTAAGCAATGCCATAATATACCTCCCGTATTCGCATCCGTAAAATCTATTAAAAACAGATGACTTAAAAATAATAAAAACCCCACGTCCCCTAAAACAACGGGACGTGGAGCATAATCCACGTGGTGCCACCCTGATTCTGATATTTTCATATCACTCATTCGCTCTTTAACGCAGAGTTTCGTTCGTGTTTTATTCACGAAAGCTCAAAGGTGTCTTCTTTTGCTTTGGGCACAGACTGTTTCCACCAAACACAGCCCTCTCTGTGGAGCATCCACAAAATACTCTTCCTTATCAAAGCCATAACATATAAAATTAAACCTAAAAGATTATCTGTGAGGGTTGGCGATATTTCTCCAATCCAAATCCCCACGTTCAAGACCGTGAATCAACACTTCCCCCGTTGCAATGTTGGTTGCCATCGGAATCGTATGAACATCACACAGTCTTAGAAGATTCATCTCGTTGACTTCATTAGCCTCATTTGTATTACTAAGATGAGGGTCTCTAAAAAACAACAGCATGTCAATTTCATTGCAAGCAATTCTTGATGCAATTTGTTGATCGCCGCCTTGAGAGCCGCTCAAAAATCGTTGAATGTTAAGCCCTGTTGCCTCTGAAACAAGTTTGCCCGTTGTTCCGGTAGAACATAAGTTGTGTCTGCTTAATATCCCGCAATATGCAATGCAAAACTGTACCATTAATTCTTTTTTAGAGTCATGTGCCGTAATTGCAATGTTCACCGCAACCAACCTCCGTTAATATATTATAAATACTTAATAAACCTAATAAACACACAGAGAACAATATTCTCCGTCAATTCTCCTTGCCACGTTCCTAAACGCAGTGGTATTCTTATCAGACGCGTCCAGCCTCATCCCTTTTGCAAATGCGGTTTGAACAGAAATGTCGTCGGCAATCACACCAATCAACTGTAAACCAATTCCATCAATCACGTCATCTAAATCTCTTACTACTTTGGATTTTATATTCCTTAAACTTGCTTTATTAATCACAAGCCGCATTTCTTTGGCATGGCTCTGATTCATGATAGAAACCAATTTGTTTCCGTCTCGGATACATACCGGATCCGGTGTTGCGACCACCAAGATTAAATCAGCAACTTTTGTTGCAACCGACACATTGGGACCGATTCCTGCCGGCATATCAAGAATGATATAATCAAAGTATTTTCTCATATTTTCGCATAATAAAAATATCTTTTCTGTATCATATGAAAAATCCAAGTTGGATGAAGCGGCAATAAGTCCAAGGTTTGGATGTTCTCCCGCGCCTACGACTGCCTGCTCAACCTCACAATTCCCGCTTAATATGTCTCCTAAGTCATACACAATTTGGTTTTCAGCCCCAAGCATGATATCTAAACCTCTCAGACCGAAGTCAAGCTCTATCATCAACACTTTTTTGCCTAAATCCGCCAATGCGTACCCCAGTCCAACGCAGACCGAGGACTTCCCTACGCCACCTTTGCCGGATGTGATTGCTATGATTCGTGACATGAAGACTTCCCACCTTGCCGTCTGTTTTCATGATGCGGGTAAAAATAATCCCTGCTATAAAAGACAAACATAAGCTATTTGCTTTTCATTATATCTTATTTTTACGCAATTTTCACATTATACAAAAATTATCTATTATATATTCTAACATATTTTGCAATTTTGTCAAAGAAAATTTTTATTTACACAAGATACTCCAATTATTCAAGAAAACTTCCACTGTCTTGAGGAGATTGCTGTGCTGGTGTCTTGGTGTCATAATAAGCATCAATAATCGGTTTTATGAGATAACTTGCATATTCTCCAT
>JARBTU010000136.1 GCA_029240015.1 Oscillospiraceae bacterium
ATCCTGTCCATTATCGTGATAAGAGAACAAACGGAATCTCTGATAAAGTGTTTAAGATATTGTCAAAACAGCAAATCTATCAAATGACAGGGATACAATTTTTGCATTTTAACACCCTTTATCAATTGAAGTATTTAGTAGATGAGAATCCTGAGATTTTGAAAAAAACAAAAAATATTTTACTGCTCCCTGATATGATTGCTTATATGTTAACGGGAGCAATAAAGACCGAAATTACCAACGCTTCCACAACAAATCTGATGAATCCGAATACTTTTGATTGGGATAAAACGCTTTGTGAAAAGCTTGGAATCCCAACTCATATTTTCCCCGAAATCATGGACACAGGCGAAATATATGGGAACCTATCAGAACGGATATGCAATGAATTGGGTTGTAAAAGTGTTCCTGTCATTGCGGTTGCTACTCACGATACGGCTTCTGCTGTTGTAAGTGTTCCCTCGTCTTCCGATTCGTTTGCTTATTTAAGCTGTGGAACGTGGAGTTTGCTTGGCACAGAATTAAATCATCCATGCATAAATAACGATACGATGCAACACAATTTTACCAACGAAATTGGATATGACAAAACAATCAGACTTTTGAAAAATATAATGGGATTATGGCTCGTTCAGGAGAGCAAGCGGTGTTTTTCCAAAGATGATGTACAGATTTCTTTTGCTGTTTTAGAACAAGAGGCTTTATCTTCCGAGCCTTTTTTGTGTTACATAGATCCTGATGCCCCCGAATTTGAGGCTCCCGGAAATATTCCGGAAAGAGTTCAGGAATATTGTCGGAAAACAGGGCAGCACGTTCCGAAAAACCGCGGAGAAATTATGCGGTGCATTTATCAAAGCATTGCAATGAAATATAAATATTGTTTTAATAGCCTGCAACACATTGCGAATCACTCTTTTAACATCCTCCACATGGTTGGCGGAGGAATTAAAGACCGTCTTCTTTGCCAAATGACGGCTGATGCCTGTGGCATAGCTGTTCATGCGGGCCCTGTCGAAGCCACTGTAATGGGCAACATTGCTGCTCAACTCATTTCTCTTGCTGAAATAAGAGACTTAAAATCAGCAAGAGAAATCATTGGAAATTCGACAGATATAAAGGTTCATTTTCCTTCTCAGGCGGATGTGTGGGAACAAAAATATACTGATTTCTTAAGGTCGGTTAACCTTTAAAAAATAAGAAAAGGAATGTGTGACATGAAAAAAAGCATACAAAGGATGATTTGTTTGTTATTAGGTTCAGCATTACTTGCCTCTCAAGCGGCAGCGATTCCAATAGGTGAGTTAAAGGAAAATAATCGATCCAATTATCAGGCATCAAGTGATCTTCAAACGATTTATGATCTTAAAGTCGAGAACATGGAAAATCCTTTGGGAATTGATTCTTCCAAACCTGTATTCAGTTGGAAACTTAATCTTTCCGGCTATGCAAGGGCACAATCAGCATATCAATTGGTCATTGCATCCACCGTTCAAAAAGCTTCTGCTCATCAGGGGGATATTTGGGACTCCGCCAAAACACTGAGTGAAAAAAATGTTGACGTTGCTTACAATGGTTCTGCGCTAACTTCAAAAACCAAGTACTACTGGAGTGTTCAGACTTGGGATGAAACAGGAGCTTCGTTAGGCTGGAGTGACGTTTCAACTTTTGAAACAGGGATGTTAAGTGCGTCTGACTGGACGGCAAAGTGGATTAGTACAAACAAAGTTTTGACTCTAAGTAATGCAAAATGGATTTGGAATAGAAGAGGGATGGGGGCGTCTTCGGTTCCGGCAGAGACCATGTATTTTAGAAAAACATTTACACCCGACCCTTCGAAAGTCGTAGACAGCGTGTATTTGGGACTTTCCGGAGATGATTATGCAATTATTTATCTGAACGGAGAAAAAGTTGCCGAATCAGGAAACTATACGGATTCATGGAAAACGGGTACCCTTGTTGACATTACAAATAAAATGACAAACGGTGCCAACATTATTGCCGCAAGTGCCACAAACACTTCGGCAGGCTATGCGGGCTTGATCTCGAAAATTCAAATTAATTATAAAGACAACACTACAGACACTATTGTTACAGACGAAAGTTGGCTCACGTCTTTAGGCGTATCTCAAGGCTGGCAAAACGCGGGTTACTCAACCAACGGCTGGGTGGCACCTGACCAAGCGGTTGCTTATGGAGGGGCTCCTTGGAATTCGAACGTAAATTTGCCAACATCCCCAAAAACGGATGAGAATTCCGCGCCAATATTCAGAAAAGAATTTTCTGCGTCAAAACAAATCAAAAGTGCCCGTGCATATATTTGCGGATTGGGACTTTTTGAATTAAAAATTAATGGGACACTTGCGGACGACAGTGTTTTAAATCCTGCGCACACTCAATATGATAAAACGGTTTTTTATCGTGTTTTTGATGTTACATCCTTGCTTTCACAAGGTAAAAATGCGATTGCAGTCGAACTTGGAAACAGCTTTTTTAACAGTGACACTGGTATGTGGAACTGGAACAGTGGCGTTTGGAAAAGCAATCCAAAGTTATTAATGGAAGTCTCTATCGAGTATGCAGACGGTACAACTGAAAAAATCATAACCGACGAAAGCTGGAAAATGTGCCAAAACGGTCCTACTACATACAACAGCATATACTTTGGAGAAATCTATGATGCGAACAAGGAAAAGACAGGGTATGACAAACCTGATTACGACGAATCAAATTGGAAATCTGCTACTGCCACAACTGCACCGAGCGGAACACTAAAGTTTCAAAATATGGAGCCTATCAAACGTCAGGAAAGTTATACTCCTGAGGTTAAAAAGCTTTCTAACGGAGATTATCTCATAAAAAATCCTGTGATGACTTCAGGATGGGCAAAAATCAAATTTAATGCTCCGAAAGGAACGCATATTACAATTACTTATGGTGAGAAATTGGATTATGCGGGTTCTTTATTAAAACCAATTCGAACAGACTGGTTTGCGGATACTTTGCAAGAAGACGAATATTATTGCAAAGGCGTTCAGAATGAAACATACGAGCCAAAATTCAGTTATAAAGGTTATCAATATATTTTGGTTTCGGGATATACGGGTAACTTAACGTCGTCAGCTGTAACCACTTATAGCATATATAACGACGTTGATAAGATAGCGCAATTTGAAACATCAGACGATTTGATTAATACGATGCATGAAAACATGCAAAGAACGATACTTAACAACTTCCAAGGGAAACCAACCGATACCCCTCTTTGGGAGAAAAATGGTTGGACCGGAGATGTAAATATAGCAATTCAGACAATGGCGTACAATTTTGATATTAATTTATTTATGTCAAAATTCATGGACGATATGGAAGATGGGCAGACCTCTTCAGGTATTGTTGGCGATATTGCGCCAAATGCAGACTGGGGTGTTCAAAATAACCCTGTTTGGAGTTCTGTTTATATTTTTGGAGTGTACGAACTTTATAAATATTTCGGAAACACTTCGATTGTTTCGGAACAATATGACAGCATGAAAAAATACATGGCGCACACAACAACTGAACTGCAAAACAATAACTGGACATGGCGCGAAGATATGCGTGGCGATTGGGTTTCTCCATCGGGTGGATCTGATCCAAACGTATCCGGGAACGATGCAGCGTCCGAAGGTTCGGGAATTGTTGCTTCCGGTTATGCGTACTACGCATATGGCGCAATGGCAGAGATGGCTGAGTTGATGGGGAAAACAACCGAAGCTGCAGAATACAAAGCGACACGACAAAAAATTAAAACCGCCTTTAACACAAAATTTTATAACAGTCAAAAGAAGATTTATGAAACAACTGTTTGGAATCAAAAAGGAACCAGAACAAAATACAGGCAGACTTCCAACATTGTTCCCCTTTTCTTAGGTCTTGTTGAGGAACAGAATAAACAAGCGGTACTGGATAACCTTGTTGCCGACATTAAGCAAAAAGGGTACCATCTTGATGTTGGCTTTGTAGGAACAAGATGGATTCTGCCCGTTTTGACGGATAACGGTTATGAGGATATTGCGTATAAAATTGTGACTCAAACAACCTATCCGAGTTGGGGTTACTGGATTGAGCAAGGCGCAACCTCTACTTGGGAAGCCTATGAAAAAACTTCCCGCTCTTATAATCACTACTTTTTGGGTACTTATGACGAGTGGTTCTATAAATATCTTGCAGGGATCAAAGATATTGAACAAGGCTATAAATCTTTCACCATTAATCCGACTGTGTTTGGTGAATTGTCATTTGTAAATACTTCAATCGAAACACCAAAAGGAACTTTAAAAAACAACTGGAGATTTTCTGAGGGAAACACCATTACTGCGGAGATTACTGTTCCTGTGGGTTCAACTGCAAACATCTATTTCCCAACAAGCAATTTGAATCTTGTTAAAATAGGTGGTAATGCGGTAACCGATGCTACTCCCGGAGTTGTATCAATAGAAGCTGTTGGAAAACAAGTAAAAGTGGTTGCACAATCGGGCACATATGTATTTGTTTCAGACACAGCCAATATTCCAATATACAGAACAGAACTATTCAATGTTCTTGAAAATGCGAATGCAGTCGCAGAAGTAGATTATGATGCTTCCGCATGGAAAGAATTTGTTATTGTTCGTACCAAAGCAAAAACGGTCTTAGATAATCGAGAATCAACACAGATTCAAATTAATGCTGTGAAAAAAGAACTTGAAGACGCATTGACTGCTCTTGAGGAACATATCAACCAAGCACGTGCACAACTTAAGACGCTGATAAAAGAAATCCAAGACTATGGAATGAAAAGCAGTAACTATGTGTACTCCGCTTGGTATGATTTTAATGCACAATTAACCAGCGCAAAGACTGTTTCAACCAATGTTTCATCGTCACAGGAATTATTGACTCAAACATATGGAAAACTGAACTCTGCGCTTAAGCAGATATCAAGATTCAGAATAGGAAACCTTGCACTTACCAAACAAGTTACAGCATCTTCATCGGCAGAAAAACCAAATTATAACTGGGCAAAAACAAATATCAATGACGGAGATAAAAAAAATACAAACAGCAGCGGAGAATATTGTGGCTGGTCTTCTGATTCAAGCACTGCCGTTGATCATGAAGAATGGGTCTCGATTGATCTTGGTATGAAGAGCAGATTTGACAATGTTACTATTTATCCTTCAACAAGCACGCCATTAGTAGCTAATTCTTGTTACGGATTCCCAAAATCATTTGAAATTCTAACTTCTGTAGATGGTCAAAACTGGGAAGTAGCATATCAAAAAACGAATTATGAGATTCCTGGCTACGGAGCAATAAACTTTAAAATTGGAGAAAAATATGCAAGATATATTAAATTTGTGGGAAAATCATTAAATCCAAAACCAACAGATAATAATATGTATCGCATGCAAATCTGCGAAATAGAAGTTTATAA
>JARBTU010000137.1 GCA_029240015.1 Oscillospiraceae bacterium
GAACAAGCCGCAAAAGAGTTTTTGGTTCAGAATGGCTATGTTGTTATAGGAACCAACTATTCCTGCGAGCACGGGGAGATTGACATTATTGCGGAAAAATCGGGCATTATAGCCATTGTTGAAGTTAAGACAAGAAATGCCAACACGATGATAGCCCCTTGCCAAGCAGTAAGTAAAGCAAAACAAATAAAAATTATCAAAACAGCGCTGATGTATTTTTCAGAAAACAAGATGAAACTTCAGCCAAGGTTTGACGTGATAGAAGTTTTTACCGAAAGAGGTTCTAAAGCCGTGATAAAAGCCATAAACCATATAGAAAATGCTTTTAGTGCGGAGGGATACGATGCGTTTATTTGACATGCATTGCGACACAGTTTATGAATGTGTTGCCAAAGGAAGGAAACTCGATAAAAACGACCTTAATATTTCTTTAGAGAGGGGAAAATTTCTTGAAAAATGGGTTCAGACCTTTGCTTTTTGGATTTCGGATAGTTATAGAGGACAAGCTGCATATGACCTTTTTTTAAAACAATATCATTTCTTCTTAAGAGAATCGGAACAAAACGAGAACCTTGTTTTATTTGGAAGCAAAACCGACATCCAACAAGGAAAGTGTACTGCTATGCTGGGCGTAGAGGGTGGTGCGGCTTTAGGCGGAGATATTGAAAGAGTAGCGGATTTAAAACAAAAAGGTATTTCAATCCTTACGCTTTGCTGGAACGGCGACAACGAAATAGCAGGTGGCGTTTATGGGCAAAACAATCTGACACCGTTCGGAAAAGATGTCGTGGCTGAGATGGAGAGTGAGGGAATCGTCGTGGATGTTTCCCATTTAAACGAGAAAAGTTTTTATGATGTGGAAAAAGTAGCGAAAAAACCGTTTGTGGCAAGCCATTCAAATACAAAGGCAGTATGTAATCATCCTCGAAACCTTACAGATGACCAGATAAGAATTATTTCAGAAAGAGGCGGGCTGGTCGGAATCAATTTTTATACTGAATTTTTATCTGAAGATAAAGACCCCGATTTTGATGATATCATGCGGCATATTGAACATTTCTTAAACATTGGGGGAGAGGAATTTTTGGCACTGGGTTCGGACTTTGACGGAGCAACGATGCCAAAATGTTTAAATAGCATAAGAGATATTGAAAAACTATATCAAGTTATGGTACAATGTTTTGGGAATGATATTACTGAAAAAATTATGTATCAAAATTCATATGATTTTTATAAATTCACATCAGTTTAAAGTTTAAGGGGTTTTAAAATGTTTTACAACAGTACAAGAAACAGCGGTATTAAGGTTTCGTCCTCTCAGGCAATTGCACAGGGGATTTCTAAAGAGGGCGGTCTTTTTGTTCCTGAAAGTTTGCCACAAATCACGTTGGAGGATATTAAGCTGTTATCCGAGAAAAGTTATGTTGAGCGTGCGAAATTTGTTTTGGAAAAATTTTTAACGGATTTTTCCCAAGAAGAGCTTAATTACTGCGTTGAAAATGCATATACAGCTGAAAAGTTTAAAACAGATCACATTGCGGAGCTTGCGCATTTATATAACGGAACATATATGCTTGAGTTATGGCATGGACCGACCTGTGCATTCAAAGACATGGCCTTACAGCTTTTGCCGTACTTATTAACAGTGTCTGCTAAAAAAACTGCACAAGGCAAGGAAATGGTTATTTTGGTGGCAACATCGGGAGATACAGGAAAAGCTGCCCTTGAAGGATTTAAAGATGTTGAGGGAACACAAATACTTGTTTTTTATCCGGAAGACGGCGTAAGCGCAATGCAAAAGCGTCAAATGACCACACAGGAAGGCAGCAACGTTTCAGTTTGTGCTATCAAAGGCAACTTTGACGACGCACAAAACGGCGTAAAAGCAATTTTTACAAGTGAAGAAATTGCGAACAAACTGGAAAGCAACAACAGGATGTTCTCCAGCGCAAACTCCATCAACTGGGGAAGATTGGTGCCCCAAATTGTTTATTATGTATCTTCTTACTGTGAGCTTGTTAAAGCAGGAGAAGTGGAGTGCGGGTCACCAATCAACGTTGTAGTTCCGACAGGAAACTTTGGAAACATTCTTGCGGCTTATTACGCGAAAAACATGGGAATCCCAATGAATAAATTGATTTGCGCTTCCAATGCTAATAAAGTTCTGACTGATTTTATTAATACAGGAACGTATGATAGAAATCGTGAATTTAAAACTACGATATCCCCATCAATGGATATTTTGATTTCTAGTAACTTGGAGAGGCTTTTGTATGAACTTTCAGGCAACAATGATAAGTTGATTTCCGAATGGTTCAGCGGACTTTCCAAAGATGGAAAATATACTGTATCCGATGATGTGAAACAAAAACTTGAAAAAGATTTTTATGCGGGTTATTGTGACGATAATCAAACGAAGCAGACCATTAAAACAATATTTGATAAATATTCTTATACCTGCGATACACACACAGCAGTTGCAGTGAAAGTTTATGAGGACTATAAGCAAAATACAGGCGACGATACCAAGACCTTAATCGCTTCTACTGCAAGCCCTTACAAATTTACTGACAGTGTTTTGGAAGCCCTTTGTGATGAACTTAAAACAGAGAATGAGTTCGAACAGGCTGTTCAGTTGGCGGAGATTTCAAAGCTTAAAATCCCACAAGAACTTTTGGCTTTAAAGAACAAAGAAATAAGATTTAATAAAAGTATTGAAGTAAGCGAAATGACCGAGGCGGTTATGGACATGCTTCATCTTAAATAAAACGGGCAAAAATTAAAGTGAACACTAAATGTGTTCACTTTAATTGAATGGGCGCTATTGTTGTTTAAATGTTTCGCATACGGTATCGTCACTTGTTGTTGCGAAATGATTTCCTACTGAAATTTCTTTCGCTACACAGTGACGCTGGTTATCATTGTACGCACAGTTGTGTGCATCGCACTTGATACAGGAAAGAAGTTCATCTTCTTTTTTTTGATTCTTTGGCATGAGAAACATCTCCTTTTTAAAGTGATTTAAAATAGGCAACAATAAATTGCCACAGTATATTGTCTGTTTGTTTTGTGGATTTTATACTTTATCAAAATATGGAGATATGGATTGAGGTGGAACAAAAACTTGAGTTTATATGCAATTGCAGATTTGCATTTATCACTGGGTGTTGATAAGCCGATGGACGTTTTTTACGGATGGGACAATTATGTAGAGAAAATTAAACACAATTGGAATGAAATTGTTTCGCCGGATGATACCGTCGTCGTTGCGGGGGATATTTCTTGGGGCATGACGATGGAACAGTCTTTTGCGGATTTTGAATTTATTGAGCATTTGAACGGGACAAAAATTATTCTAAAAGGAAACCATGATTACTGGTTTGCAACCAAGAAAAAAGTGGAAGACTTTTTGGAACAAAATGATTTTTACAGTATAAAAATTTTATTTAATAATGCATATGAATACGAAGATTACTGCATTTGCGGAACCCGCGGCTGGATGAACGAGAAAGGCGAGCAGGCAGATAAAAAAGTGTTGCGAAGAGAAGTCGGAAGGCTAACACTTTCTCTTGAACAAGGGATAAAAACAGGAAAAAAGCCGATTGTTTTTTTGCATTACCCGCCAATTTATGCATCGGATGAGTGTTATGAGATTCTTGAAGTTTTGCATAAATATGAGATCGAAAAATGCTATTATGGGCATTTGCACGGGCATTCTTGCGAGTATGCCATTAATGGAGTGAGGCTGGGGGTTGATTTTAAACTGATTTCTTGTGATTATGTCCAATTTACACCCATAAAAATCCTTTAAAAATTGGCAATTAGTAAAATTGTCTGAATAATAATAGTCATGAAAACAAAGTTATGATATAATACTAAAGATAACGAGCAAAAATAGATGATAATATTTTTAGCATCTTAGGAGGAAAAAGAATGAGTTTGACTTCATCAAACAAAATAGAAACCAATAAATATGAGCTGATAATAGCTGTTGACGCAGAAAAATTTGAACAGGGGATTCAGCAGACGTTCCGCAAGAATGTTTCCAAAATTAATGTTCCTGGATTCAGAAAAGGAAAAGCACCAAGAAAAATGGTGGAAAAATTGTATGGAGAATCAATGTTCTTCGAAGATGCAATCAACGCACTTTATCCTGTTGCACTGCAAGAAGCAGTACAGGAAGCAGGGCTTAACCTTGTTGACAGACCGGAAGTAGAAGTGACAGAAGTTTCTAAAGAAAATGGGTTTACTTTCAAAGCGACTTGTATTACAAAGCCGGAAGTAGAAGTAAAAGATTATAAAGGCATAAAAGTTGAAAAAACAGTACAGACTGTTAGTGATGAAGATATTGATGCCGAAATCAAAAAGATGCAGGATAGAAACGGAAGAATCATATCTGTTGATGACCGTGCAGCACAAGATGGCGACAATACAGTCATTGACTTTGAAGGTTTTGTTGACGGCGTTGCATTTGACGGCGGAAAAGGCGAAAACTTTAATTTAACACTGGGTTCAGGTCAATTTATTCCTGGATTTGAAGAACAAATTGTGGGACATAACATTGGCGAAGAGTTTGATGTAAATGTAAGCTTCCCTGAAAACTATCATGTGGAAGAGCTAAAAGCCAAACCTGCTGTATTCAAAGTAAAGCTACACGAAATTAAATCAAAGGAACTTCCTGAGTTGGACGATGAGTTTGCGAAAGATGTAAGCGAATTCGACACATTGGCAGAGCTTCGCGAAGACATTACAAAAAAACTTGATGAAGCAAACCAAAAATCTGCAGATGAACAAGTGGAAAACCAATTGATTGAGACCGTAATAGCAAACATGACTGCTGAAATTCCTGAAGTAATGTTCGAGAGCAGAATTGACGACAGCGTGAAAGATTTTGAATACCGCTTGCAATCACAAGGCTTAAATCTTGAAACTTATCTTCAGTACACAGGCATGGAGATGGATTCTTTCAGAAAAACATTTGCAGAGCAAGCTGAAAAACAAGTAAAGATTCGTTTGGCGCTTGAGAAAATTGCTGAGCTTGAAAATATTGAAGTGTCTAAAGAAGGCTTGGATGCTGAATATGAAAAAATGGCTGCAAACTATAACATGGAAGTGGAAAAACTTAAAGGATTTATTCCTGAAGAAGATTTGTCAAAAGATTTGTCAGTGAACAAAGCGATCGACTTGATTAAAGAATCTGCAGTCGTTGCAGAAGCAAAACCAGCAAAAAAAACTGCAGCTAAAGCACCAAAATCCGCTGATAAAGAAGATAGCGAAAAAGAGCCAGCAAAAAAAACAACCAAAAAAACCACAACAAAGAAAACAGCAAAAACTGAAGAATAATCTTTGTATTTAAAACATAATCGGGGGTGTTTATAATGAGTCTTGTACCAGTAGTTGTAGAACAAACAAGCAGAGGCGAACGTTCGTATGATATTTTTTCACGTCTGT
>JARBTU010000138.1 GCA_029240015.1 Oscillospiraceae bacterium
GATAAATGAAGATGCTGATAAACATCATCACGATAATAACGATGATAGGCGTAAATGCGAGTGTACCGTTTCCTCTGTCATCCTTGAGTAGTCGTTTGGCTTTCTTAAACAAGTCCATCACCTACTTCCAATATTTCTGAGAAACCACACTTTTTTCCCGAACAAGGGTGACAGGACTTGATAAAAATGTGGTTTGTATTTGAACAGTCACTTTAATGGTATCACCGTACTGTACGGTTTTGTGTCTTGAATTAATGAAGGTTGCGGCATAGGTGATGGTCGGATTCAGTGTAGTCACTCCTTTTAAATTTGCAAGTCGCTCTGATGTTTCACTGTCTCCACAAGAGCCTTCCATTGCAACATACTTTGAGATTTCATTAGCAAAGCTATCTAATGTCATATATTGCATTGCAAGCTTGTAGCCTTCGAGTCCCAAGAAGAATGCGGAGATAATCACCAAAACGCCGATGAGTCCTCCAATCAATTCACCAGTACCCTTGTTGTCTTTTAATAACTGGAGTGCCTTGATTTTAAGTTTTTTCATAAGACCCCTCCTACAATATGATTCCGATATTTGCAATAACCAGATTGTACATTACATACGCAACGGACAATAAAGACAAGCCGAAGCTGATGTAGGATAACATGCTAAGCTTAGGCTCTTTTTTCAGTGCAATTTCTCGGATTCGTTGTTCCCAAAGCTTATCCATCTTCATAGACAAACTTTCAAAATATATCGTCATGTCATCTCCGTTTATCGAAGCAATCAGTCCTCTGACAAGCTCTGATATCAGGGGACTGTTTATCCTGGCATTAAATCGCTGCAATGCAGTCTGATAGTTGCCTGTTCGCATATCCGCTACCACAATGAGCAGTTCTTTGGTCAGCTCACTGTCATAATTTTGGTTGTAGATATTGATAATCTCCAGAATGTTTCGGTTACTACTCAGGCTGTTTGCAACATAGGACGTAAACTGCGGAAGATTATGTTCTATTTCCTTTTTTCTTGCGCTGCTTTTTCGGTCTACTTCATTAATTTTCATATAGTACACCAAACCCGTTAGTGCAAACGGAATTACCGCAAACAATGGGTTGATGAAAAAGGTGATAATGGTTAATAAAAGAAAAAAAGCTGTGTATGCATACACAACCGAAACATATTGCTTTGGGGTATCGGGCATGTTCGCCGAAGTCAGTTTTTTCTGTAACGAAGATTCTTTCATCATGCTCATGGGGATGAGTTGGGCGTAACTTTTGATGTAGCTCTCAATGATCTGCAGGTTAATCACTTTTTTCTTTTTCTCTCTCCCGGAAGAGCTGATATTCATAGAAACCTTGAAAGACGGAAGTTTAAGTAGAATTGCCAATAAGCAATATATAGAGACGGCGATGGATACAACAATTAATGAGAATAAAAATAGTTTCAATTTGGTTCACCTTCTTTTAGTTTAAATTCTTCCAGTAATCGAACAAGTTTATCATGGATAGGTGCATATAAAAAAGGATCATAATGAAGGAAAGAAATTACTTCATTACAAGTACGAGTATAGTTTTTTTCTTGCAATGCTTTGCGAATCGGAGCAAAAGAGTCTATGCTTGGTCGTAGTGCCAAGTTGCTGATTTTCATATTCGGTTTGAGTTTCTTAAACTTAGTATAAAAACTATGAAGTGCTGACTTGGCGTTCTCATTCCGTTCATCATAATTGGTATCAGACCAATCATCATAAGGCGCTAAAATGGAGCGTAATTTTAATTCTATTTTCCTGTCTTTAGGAACTGAAATGAAGCGTACTTTTATTTGAATTTTTTTATATCTGTTCACCGAATATCCACCTTCTTTAATTATCAAAACTGACTGATCTGGTTTCTAAAACTGCTTTGATTGCACAAAAAATCATAACCATCACATTGACAGCTAGCACAAAGTCAGTGGATGCTGAATGCATATCCACATTAAAACTGGATGGTAAGACATAAAACCCAATAAACAAAATCAGGATGTTTAAGAAAAATAGCTGCCAAAAGGATCTCTTTGCCCGAAACAGAATATTGTTCAGCTCATTGGTGACAATCTTCACATTGGTAAGCTTGTTGACAATGGGTCTTAGCGTATGTTTGAGTGTTCTGTCATGATTGCATCGCCTTAATGCATCGCACCATTCCTTAAACAAAAAGTGGTCAACCTTGTCTTTCATATCAAGAATGGCGCTGTCTATATTGGGGTTAATGTGCTTGATTCTAAAGACTGCTGCTGAAAAGATACTTTTGACAGGTTCATTGATGTGCGGAATATTCTCTTCGATGGCAGCTTCGATGCTCTCCGTTCTTTCGTAGGAGATCGACACAACGCTCAATGCGGTTTCCAGTTCCTCAACCAGTAGTTTCTTGTAGGCAATATACTGGAACTGAATGTACAAAAGAGGGATAAAAGCCAAGGCAACAGCAAGAACCGGGCAAAGAAAATAGTTCCTGATTATAACGCCTGCCATTATGCCAACAATTGCAAGAATAAGTGAAAATAAAAGCATGGTATAGAGCTTGTTTTTTTGGCTGATGGTTTCATACATGGACTGTAAGTTGGAAAAGTATCGGGTCAGTTTATTTCCTTTCTTCCTGATAAGCTTTTTCAAAGATATTTGTTTTAAAGACGGTTCCTTTATGATGTTGATATCAATGGGGTGTTTGTTCGTACCAACGGTCAATATAATGGCAATGGCGATAAAAGCAAAGGCAAGTACCAAAAGCATAGTCATATTGTCATCCTCCTTACTTCGCTGTGTACTTTTTAATTTGTTCGAACGGTGCACCATATAGTTTCATAGTATCTCTCAGATGGTCAGATATTTCATTAATCTGAACGTGATTCCCTTTCACAATGGTTTTTCCTTCAGGAGTGACTTGAATGTCCTCTGCCTGGAACTCGAAGAGCGTGTTATAGGTTACCTCTGTACCGCTAACAATAACCTCAGAAATGTTCATTATTCTTCGAACGTAATCTTTGCCAAGATTTAAGAATACAACCAAAGGAAACGCATCACAGGCTTGGATGAGTGCTGTTTGATAATCAATAGGATAAACTTTTCGGCAAAGGTTTGCTATGCGTGAATGAGCGTTCTGTGAACTTCCTGCGTGCAGGGTGGAGATAACAGTATGTCCTGTTAACGAAGATTCCTGTGCCGCATATGCTTCAATATCCCTCATTTCAGCAGGACAAATAATATCAGGATTATAACGTAAAGCCTTAGCAACCAGTTTTTCCTGCGTAATATCCTTGAATGTTTTGGTGTGGGTTACGTTATTTAAAATGTTGCCATTTACATCGGTTCGAACTAGGTTTAATTCTCTTGCGCCTGTTTCAATAGTATAGATTCTGCTTTCATCCGGCACAGTGGATAGCAGATAATTTTCAAACGTGGTTTTACCGCTGTTTACACGACCTATGACAAGCATAGATACACCGTAATTCAGGCAAAAAGAAAGAAAGTCCAGTTGATTATCGGTTGCAAAACCGCTTTCGATATATTTTTCTTTTTTAAATGTCTTTTTACGAAGTTTGCGTATCGATGCACAAACCGCAACATCTTCATCCACCAGAGGAGCAATCATAGCGGATATTCGGATGTTGTTATTCAAATGCGCTTCGACGGAGGGCATTGAAACATCTATCGTTTGACCCGTTGGACGGAGCAATCTATCCAATATGTCTTTGCTTTGCTCTGGTGACAAGAAGTGTTCTTTCGCCTTGAATGATTCACCGTCTACAGTTTTAATCTGAATATCATTCCAGGCATTGATATTGATTTCTTCCACAGTGTTATCATCAAGGTATTGTGTCAAAATAGAGTACTCGTTGACATCGTAATAGAGCTTGTCGGCAAGTTTCTGCTTTTCCATCCCCTCTATAGAGAGCTTCTCATCTTCCAGATATTTATTGATGTATGATAGGTACTTCTCTTTCTTGTCCTTATCCGCATAGTTGTCTTGCTGAAGCTCCCATGCATTTTCTGAAAGTAATTTCTGGACAGTTCCTAATATTTTTTCATAGGACATGTTTTGCTTTTCGATGTATGCGCCAATATTTTTAATGTTACTCACTCAAAATCACCTCATGGATTATTTTTTGGATCTCTTTTTGATATCTTTTAGGGATTGTAACGTCTGTTATATTGATTCCATTAAACAGGGGAAGAAACTCTTTTTGGAAAGTGAGAGTATATTTGACCGGGGACTTAAAGGTTCTTGAAATATCAGACACAGGGTTATACGCATTGTTCGTAAATAGAACATCAAGTGCATTTTCATGGTTATAAAATTTTCTGAAACAAAGTCCTTTATAATCTGCGGTTGTAATGCAGATTTCCTTGTCCGCATGCGATAAGGCATACATGTCAATGTCATTAAATCCGCTTTGTGTATCTACAACGATATAATCAACAAGCTCCGTCATAACATGAAAAAGCTTGCTGATATTTTGTTCCGTTGGTAATGGAAAGCTGTTGATATTCTCATTGGGTGCATAGGACAATAAACCAAGATTTTTATTATTCGGAGTTAGAAATATATTTTCGGTTATATCTGTACGGTCAATCACCGGCAGAGATAATATTTTTCCAACAGATTTGTTTTGAACGGTTTTAATCGTAGGAAAAAGAACATTTGATGAGGAGATGATAGAATCGGTTGATAACAAAATGGCTTTCTCATCTTTTTGAGCTAATGCTTCGGCCAAAAAGAATGAGAAAACCGTCTTGCCGGAATTTCCAGTCACTGCAATGATTTTCGCCATTCTTATTCCCCCTTCAGTACCTTGTTTTGTGCATCTAAAAATTTCTTGGCGGTTTCTTTATTGCCACGATAAACGAGTGCCATATGCATGTTACCGTCATTCTCATATTGGGCTAAAACTTCGGCTTGTTTGGGACTGGCTAAAAAAGTAACGGTTGAAAGTTTGTTATTTTCAAGCTTTTCATCGCTTTGTTTGTCAATGCCGTCCTCATTGGTCGTGGTTAAGACCTCAACATATCTCAGCTCCGGGGGAGTAATCATCTTATTGTTTTGGGAAGCATACACAGAGATAATATCACCTGCCTGAAGCTTGTCGGAGAGTCCTTTGGCAAAGCTTTTTATGGATACGGAGATAGCCACCTTTTTTCCGTCTAAAGTAAGTAGCTTTTCATTCACAGAAGGAAGTTCCTGTGCTACTTTTTCACTCAGGATAACATCACCGGGGGAGAAGTCTGCAAGAGCATATTTTCCGATGGCTTCATCCGGATTTTTTAATGTGTTTTTTTCAAGACCGTAAAGTGCAACTTCTTCCGTTTTCACCATGTCTTTGGAGATTTGCTGCCCTTTTTGTATTGTTTTGGATACCTTAATGATTTGCACTTTTTCCGCTTCGCTTTTGACTGCAATGTTGTATAGGAACATGCTTATTCCGGCTAGTAT
>JARBTU010000139.1 GCA_029240015.1 Oscillospiraceae bacterium
AATCCTGATACTGGTTGGAGCCCGTGAATTGCTGCCTGTTGATATCCATTGTTGCAAGTATTGCTCCTGTTGCGGCGTTATTTACATCTATTGTCGCAACTTTAAGATTATCAAGCGTATTGTTGTCGACTTTCAGCCTGAATGTTACGCTTCTGTTCCCTATCGGCACATTGGTTTCGTACGGCGCATAAATCATATGTGCTGCTCCATCTTCCGTTGGGGATGCAGTCCATCCGTCGCTGACTGCTCTTCCGCATCCGTGCCCCAGTACGGTACCTTCTGCCTCATATTTAATAATATTTTTTAGTGTTGTTACTTTGTCAATGGTAATTTTTGCGGTCTTCTGATAGTTGGCTCTAAACTCCAACTGATGTCCTGCAGTGTTGTTATACGATAAGCTAAAGTCCTGATACGCATTTGCTGCTTTGAACTGTGACCTGTAAATGTCCTGCGAAGCAAGGATTTCTCCGGTCGTTGCATCTCTCACATCGATAGTCACTGTTTTATCGTTGTTCCCTGTTATAGAATCAATTTTGATTTTAAAGTTAGTCGTCAGCATCCCTTGAGGAAATGTGGTAACATAAGGGCCGTAGAGCATCATACCTGCATTATCCTGCGATTTATTGGCAGACCAACCATCTCCGTCTGCACGTCCCACAGAATGCTGGAACGGTGAAGCATCATAGGGCTGATTCTCCGCCTCATATTTCTTCACAATATTATTCGGCTCTATTGGAAGCTGAACCGTTTCCCGATAAAGCTGGAAGAATGTGTCCGGTCTTACCACAACGTAATTTGAACCGAGTGTGTTTGCAAAATTCTTGATATCTGTTACCGTGAAGTTCCACGCTACAGGCTGAATAGAGATAAATTTTGGAGCCGTTCCGTTAAATCCGTTTGACCCGTTGGAAATTGCACTCTGCATTTCGGATAATTTTGAACAGTAATTTCCTGAAAAAGCCATACTAGGCAATACATTATTATAAGTCGTCCAACCTCCTCCTGCATTCTGCGCTGTGATCCCTAATAAAGAAGGAGCATTGTCTGCATAACTGTTCCCTGCCGCTGTGTTTGTTGAACCGCTGACACCGTTCCCCCATACAGTGAGGACTCTTAGTCCCGCACGGCTGCAATAATCGTTACTCTTTGAAATAAACGAGCTCAGATTCGATTGGTTGGACCAGATATTCGGGTAAGTATATCCTATCCCTGAAGGTCCCGCGACCAAACAGTCATTTGGTGTAGCAGTGTTATAAATCCAGTTGAGAAGCCCCGGTGCAGCATCCAACATGGCGGGAGCAACTGTCCATCCAAGCGGAATACTACCTCGATCGGAGCTGTCCCATTTGGATTTAAACGCATGTTCCATATATTGAAGATTGTCCCCATCACTCATAATGAAAGTGACATAGATTTTATTTTGAAGTACTGGCTTATTCGGAATCGGTTTTACATTCACTGTTCTGGATGTCCCTCCAAAAACAGTTAAATTGGTCGACCAGTCGCTTGCAACGGTGGAAACCCCATATGCGGATGCAGCGGTTACGCCTGAATTTTCTTCCGGCCACCAACCCATATAAGCAGAGTTGACAGGCATTTTAGCCAAAAACTTATTGAGCAAAGTCTTTTCGTCCCCAACTTTTGGGTCGAGCCAAATAACTGCCGTATTCACAGCCACCGCATAATCTCGAATAGTTCCTCTGATTCCACCGGGGTCAATTCCAATCAGTGCCCTATGGGTCTGTTGTGCAAAGTGATTGTCATACAAATACTGGTACACCTGCAATTTACTGCTGAACTTACCCCTGAAATCTGCAACAATCGGAAGATTATATGGTGCCGAGGTGAGCGTAGAAACCAAGGAAGGTGATGCAACCAACGCATTTTTCTCTCCCGCAACGGTTGTCGCGAGATTCAATGTGTCAATTTGTGCATCGTCGTATACAACAATCCCTGATATTTCTCCTCTATATTTGGTGATTAAATCATAATTGTTTGGAACAGAGGAAGATGTAATATTCAATGCACTCAGCCATCAGTTAGCATCAATGTAATTGTTCTCGCAAGAATAAATTCTTGGCTTCGATTTGTTTACAATTCCTTTTAGCGATGTAAACAAAGATTTTTCCTCATTGGATGAATTGGTGACATCCATAAAATCAAGACATGGAACCGGGGCAGAAAAGCTTGGAAGATATTGATCCACCGGCCAATCGATAGAAGAATAAAATGCTTCCACTCCCACATAGTCAACCTTTAGATAAGAGGCTCCGCTCCAAAATACCCTGAACTCCAACGAGTGCCCCTCTGTTTGGGTAAAGCTCAAATAGAAGGTCTGATAATTGCTCGCAACGTTAAATTGTTTTCTTGTAATGTCCTGAGAGCCCAACGCTGCGCCTGTCGTCGCATCTCTTACATCAATTGTTGCGATTTTGTTATTGTCTGCGGTGTTATTGTCAACTTTCATCCTGAAAAAAGCGCGATTTTCACCCGCAGGAATGTTGTTTACATAAGGGCCATACACCATGGCAAGATTCGGTGTGTCGATTCCTGTTTGGCACAACCATCCATCTCCGTCAGGGCGCCCTGTATTGTGTGATACCGCACTTTCCGCCTCATATTTATATGTTTTTGTTTCCACGCTAACATAATCCACCTTCGTATAAGAAGTACCATACCAATATACTCTGAACTCGAGAGCATGTCCCTCAATCTGCGTGAAATCCACTGTGAATGTTTGATAGATGCTGGCCGCCCCGAACTGCCTTCTAGTGATGTCTTTCCACGCCAGTACCGTACCTGTTGTCACATCATTTACATCAATCCGCACGATTTTAGAGTTATTTGCAGTATTGTTATCAACTTTGATGCTATAAGAAGCTTGATTTTTCCCAGCGGGAACAATTGTTGGAGAAGGGATATTCACCATCGTAGCATTCTCGGCATCAATGCTGGTCTGACACAGCCAGCCGTCGCCATCAGGACGTCCCGTAGCATGAGATGCCAGTGATCCTTCCGCTTCATACTTGACAATAGGCCAGGTATTCTCCCCTGCGGCGGTGCCTTGAAAGGTAAACATAGATACAGCCAAACAAAATGCGATGCCTAAACTTGTTGCTCTTTTCACTTTGATTTTCATTGCTGTTTTCATTTTGTCCTCTTCCTTTCCAACTTAAAATTTTATTAAAAATCCATCGCGTTATAAGATGCATGGACTATAACCAAAACCAAGTACATTCCTTCGTTTATTTTAAGTATGAAAAGAAAGTGATTTCTGTATAAAAATATGTTATATATAAATATATAACATATTTTTATATATTTGTCAAAAACTTTAATGCAAATTCGATATATCTTTTAACGTTTTGTTCTTAAATCCCAAAAAGCCGAACATCCATAGGACATTCGGCTTTCAATCTTTTTACCTAAGTTGTTTAAATTTAATAATCCTGCCTTACACCAAATTCAGCAGATTCTATCCATTCATCCGGTCGGTTAACACGCAAAACAAATTCCTCAAGAATAACAAAATGTTCTTTCTCCTGCTTAATCAAATATTCATACAAGGCTTTCTCATTTTCATCGACTGCCTCTGATAAAAGCTTTTCATAAAGGTCAATACTATGCTTTTCTTTGTCTAGTGCTTCCCGATATAAATCCAATTGATTTGGCTCACATTTAATTTTATTTTTGAAGTCTCCAATTCCCTGAAATATATTTTTAGATTCAGCAAGCGTATCATTTTCAGTTAATGCGTACGAGGTTCCATTGAATTTACTCTTCAGAATTTCAGCATGGATGGCTTCATCTTTTGCCAATAAAAGAAACACTGTGTTCAAACTGTTCTCTTTGTTAATTTCTGCCTGTTCTTTATAATATTTTTCTCCGTCAAGCTCCATTTTTATTGCGAATTCTAAGCTGTTCATTACTTCATCTCCTAAAACATATTTGGCTTGGGTAATATTTATATTTATCATATCATAAATAACACAATAAATAAAGATGAAACAAGTATTTAATTGTGTAAAAATTGTTATCTTTAAATCTGAGTTTGTTAAAATAAACATTGATAACGCCCACTATGTCTGGTATAATATATTATTAATGTAAAGAATATTGGAGGCTCTTATTATGCCTATAAAAATTCCGGATACTTTACCTGCAAAAATAACATTGGAAGGCGAGAATATCTTTGTTATGGACGAGGCACGTGCTGTTGCGCAGGATATTCGTCCGCTTAAAATTGTTCTGTTAAACTTAATGCCTAAAAAAATTGAAACCGAAACCCAGCTTTTAAGGCTTTTGAGCAACTCATCTTTACAGGTCGACATCGAGCTTTTGCAGACGGCAAGCTATCAACCAAAAAACACTTCTCATGAACACCTTTTAAAGTTCTATAAAACTTTTGATGAAATCAAACATCTGAAATTTGACGGAATGATTATCACAGGTGCGCCTATTGAGCAAATGCAATTTGAGCAGGTTGATTATTGGAACGAACTATGCAGAATTTTGGAGTGGACAAAAACCAACGTGTTTTCTACTCTTCATATTTGCTGGGGTGCTCAAGCAGGATTATATTATCATTATGGTATTCCAAAAATCCCCTTGAGTGAAAAAATGTTCGGAATTTTCCCTCACAAAGTTTTAAATCCAAGTCATAAATTAGTGAGAGGCTTTGACGAACTGTTTTATGTTCCCCATTCAAGGCATACCAGTATAGAGGAAAATGATATCATTAACTGCAATGAGCTTGAAGTTCTCACTGCATCAGATATTGCCGGTATACACATCGTTGCATCCAAAAACCACCGTCAATTTTTTGTAACCGGTCACTCCGAGTATGACCGTGAAACATTATCAAACGAGTATTTTAGAGATAAAAACAAGGGAATGGACATTAAAATCCCATACAACTATTTTCCCGATGACGACCCGAGCAAAGAACCTCCTTTTGTGTGGAGAAGCCATGCAAATCTTTTATTTTCCAACTGGCTCAATTATTTTGTATATCAGCAAACTCCTTATGACCTTGAGAAATTATAATATTAAACGATAAGGAATATTTAAATGAACATTAACGGAATTATTATTGGTCTGTGCTCTTTTTTGATTATTGGTATTTTCCACCCCATTGTAATTAAAAGTGAATTCCATTTTGGCAAGAAAGTTTGGCCTCTGTTTTTAATCGTAGGTGTTGCTCTTTTGATTGTTTCTTTATTTATCAAACACTCTATTGGCTCTCCTGTACTGGGAGTAACAGGTTTTTCTTGTCTTTGGAGTATTAAAGAATTATTTGAGCAAGAACGCCGAGTTCAAAAAGGCTGGTTTCCTAAAAAAGAAAAATAATAACAAATAAAAAACCATATGAATTAAAAAATTCATATGGTTTTTTATCATCCTGTCAG
>JARBTU010000140.1 GCA_029240015.1 Oscillospiraceae bacterium
GTTTCATAATCATCGAAATTCTTTATCTCATTTTTACTTATGATATCTTCGTAGCTCGCAATTTCTTTGAAAACGTCAAATTCATTGTTAAGCTCCATTCCGCTTGTATGAAGCTTTCTTAAAATCTCAGTTGTAAGCTTCATATTATTTTCAAGTTTAGCGGTTGACGGCGTCAGCGTTTCTGCATTCTTGATATATTCAGTAAGCTTTATACCCGTTTGTTCATTGAAATAAACACAGTTTACATTGATTCCCAAAAGGCTTCCGATCTTGGAATTGAAATATTCATTTTTACGGCTTATCATATCTTCCGTTCCCTTGCCGGGAATGCGCAAAATATAATCCTGATCATTTATTTTTGCCTTATAGTTGTTATTCGTCATTCCTCCAGCAGAATCAATGCTTTTTATATCATCTTCGTTAATTTGTAAGATTTCTAGCAAATCCTGTTTTATCGTGTTTATCTTAAGCTCCTGTTCTTTTCTTTTTATTCTTGGATATTTCGAACTGAGGATATTATCATACTGAGCCTTGTTATCAATTTCTCCCCATGCGAGGTCATCTACAAGTAAGCTATTGATTTTATAAATTCTTCCTATGTTCTCAATCACATATTCGTAATATATTTTTTTGTTATTGTTTTTTGAGAAAGATTCTGTCATCTTTCGGAACAATTCCTGTGATATTTTAGATATTCCAATAACCTCTCCATTAATTTGGTTTAACTGATGAATATCTTTGGATATTCTGTAGATATCCCCGTTTTCATCAAGCTCAACAAAAGCCTCGTCCCCCGAGCTTCTCGGGCTGGCAAGCAAAAGACAATCTTTCTTAGAGGACTGGAGCAAAGATTTAATAGCGTTCTCTTCAAATAAAAGGTCACTTTCTATTAACAGGAAGTCATCTTTAATGGTTTCCTTCGCAAGCGACAAAGAATACATCGTTCCTGTCGACTGATATTGTTTATTGTATATAAAGGTAACATTTCTCGAACTCAAATGCTGTTCATACATTTCGCCTTTAAAGCCTATTACCATATATATTTCGCTGATTCCATGAGCAGATAGAACATCCAGGGTTCTGTCTATCAACTTTTCATCCCCAACATTCAAAAGGCCTACAGGAATATCAAATTCCTTTGCCTGGCCCGCAGCTAGAATAACAGCTGTTTTTATGGGCTTAGAATCATTTTTATTTAGGGGTAATCTTAGTTTTTTTTGCTTGTTGATTTCATCTTCTAAATATTGGGATCCTTTATCTGTAATTTCATAACAAATTTTTTTATCTGATTTTACGACCGATATGTACTCATCTTGGCCGAGCCTTTTGAGTGTTGTGTTGACCGTTCCCAAAGAAATCAGAGAGATCTGTGCAATCTCCCGTTGAGTAAGATTTTTTTGCTCGTTTATAACCTCGAGGATTTTCAAATTCTTTTCCATAACGCTTCCGCCTCTGTTCATCTTTTATATCGTAATTTGTTCAATTTTTAAACACATTTTATAGGATACTCTAATAATTTCCTTTTGTCAAGCATTTAAGTATAAAAAAGCACCCTGTAAGGGTGCTTTTTTATACAAGTTAAAGATAATATGCTTAATATGTATTAAATCTCTTTAAAATCGCCTCTGTTTTCTATGATTTCATAGCCAACTGAGCTTACTCTGTTCCTTAGGCAAACATTACATTCCGCGGCTTCTTCTCCTGTACAAATCTTGTTGTCATACAAGGCATATTTTTTCCGCACTTTCACAGGAGATAAGTTTGGCATCAGCACGTTTGCCCCTGCAAGGATTCCCTGCTCTCTTCCTCGCCTGTCGAGCGTCCCCAATGCAGTCGTCGCAGGAATTAGTGCATTCGGTATCATCAACCTGATGACGGCTACCAAGAACAACGTCAACTCCACACTGCCGTTCGGCTCGTTTGCAAAGCAGGTATCATGGTGTGCGATAAACGGACCGATTCCAATCATTTGAGGGGAAAGCTCTTTGATGAACAGCAAGTCTTCCGCAATGTTTTGGACAGTTTGAAAAGGCGACCCGACCATAAACCCACAGCCGACCTGATAACCTATTTCTTTTAAATTCATCAGGCATCTTTTTCGATTTTGAAGAGATAAATTTTCAGGATGCAATTTCTTATAATGTTCTTCATTGGCGGTTTCATGTCGTAACAGGTAACGGTTTGCACCGGCATCAAAAAACTTCTGATAGCTTTTACGACTTTTCTCACCCATAGACAGTGTAATGGCACAGTCAGGGTATTCTTGCCTGATACTACTCACAATATCAACAATTTTTTCATCGGTATAATACCCGTCTTCTCCACCTTGCAGCACAAAGGTCCTGAATCCGAGTTTATGTCCCTGTTCACAGCAGGAAAGGATCTCTTCCTTACTTAATCTGTAACGGTCGGCATTTTGATTGCTTTTTCTGATGCCGCAATAATAGCAGTCATTCCTGCAGTAATTCGTAAATTCAATGAGTCCTCTTAAATAGATTTTATTGCCGAAGATTTTTTGGCTGACTCCTCGCGCAAGCTTAAACAAATATTCTTCATCGTCTTTGCTTCTGTTTTGAATCAGCTCAATGAATTCCTGCTTTTCCAAGCTCTTTGTCTCATATAATTTATCAATTAAATGTTTCATCAAAACACCTCATATTTTCAATTTGTCATTCATTTGTGCCTGTAAGGTCTTTGATGACCTCTCCCGCAAGAATTAGCCCCGCTACAGATGGAACAAAGGCAATACTACCCGGGACTTGCCTGCGTACCGTGCATTTTCGTTGGGTCCCCGGCGGACAAATACAATGGTTCTTACAGCTGTTGTCATCGTCCTCTATCGGTTTTCTCGAAATCTCTTTAGAATAAACCACCTTAAGCTTTTTAATTCTTCTTTTTTTCAGTTCATTCCGCATGACTCTTGCAAGAGGGCAAACGGAAGTCTTATAGATATCCGTAACTTCAAATTGCGTAGGGTCTAATTTATTCCCCGCTCCCATGCAACTGATAATAGGCACATCCAGCTTTTTAGCACGTTCAATTAATGCCAGCTTGGAGGACACTGTGTCTATAGCGTCCACAATATAACTATATTCGGTTAAATCAAACTCATCCGCGTTATCGGCGGTGTAAAAACATTGGTGCGCTGTTATTTTGGCGTCTGGATTGATTTCCAGTATTCTCTCTTTCATAACCTCGACTTTGTGTTTTCCGACTGTTTTTCGTGTCGCAATCAGTTGACGGTTGATATTGGTTAAACAGACTTTATCATCATCGAACAAAACAAAATGTCCTATCCCGCTTCTTGCCAAAGCTTCAACCGTATAGGAACCCACGCCGCCAATTCCGAAAACAGCTACCGTGGCGTCTTCTAAAATTGTCATCGCCTCTTTGCCCAATAACAACTGTGTTCTTGAAAATTGATTCAGCATTCTTTTCTTCCCTTTACATCATAATCATCTAAAAAATTATAGGTCACGGTCTCATTGTGATATCCAATGATCGTATCTAAATTTACGTTGTGAACGCTTCTGAAAATATTCATCTCAATGTTCGGATTGGTCTGTCTGAACTTTTTAATCAAACCCTTCATCTCTTGACGTTTAGACCCGCCACCACCGTTGTCACACATGGTACAGTTCTCCGTAAACCTGCACGCACACTGAATAAACTGCAAATCATTATATTGCTTCCACGCAATAACGTCCTCTTCCTTAACCATATACAAAGGACGGATCAGCTCCATTCCCTGATGGTTGGTACTGTGGAGCTTCGGCATCATAGTTTGAATCTGTGCGCCATATAGCATGCCCATTAAAATCGTTTCGATCACGTCGTCGAAATGATGTCCCAAAGCAATTTTATTACAGCCCAGCGCCTGTGCATTTTTATACAAATAGCCTCTTCTCATCCTTGCACATAAATAACAAGGCGTTTCGTCAACAGTCGCAACAATATCAAATATCTGTGTCTCAAACATCGTGATAGGAATGTTTAATATCTTCGCGTTGTTAATAATCGTTTGTTTGTTAATTTCATTATATCCCGGATTCATCACCAGAAATTCCAAATCGAAATGTACTTTACTGTGCCGCTTCAGTTCCTGCATGCACTTCGCCAACAGCATGGAGTCTTTTCCGCCCGAGATACAGACGGCAATTTTGTCCCCTTCGTTCACTAACTGATAGTCTTTTATTCCTCCGATAAATCGGTTCCAAATAGGCTTGCGGAACTTTTTAATTAAACTTCTTTCTATTTCCTGATATCTTTCCATTCTTACTTCCCTTTATCCCACTAATTGATGATAGCATCGATCGAAAGCCGATAAAAACATCTGAATTTCCTCCTGAGTTGTCAAATGACTTAAAGAAATCCGCCATGAAGATAACGCATTCTTTTTATCCTTTGTCACCGCATATACCGGTCTCGATGGTGTATGCGGCACCGAACAGGCGGATTTGGTGGAAATACAGACTCCTTCTTGCTCCAGCGCTTGCTGAAAATCCAATGCCTTAATCCCTTTTACGCTGAGGTTTAACAGATAAGAAATCGCTTTTTCCGTGCTGTTTATCCTCACATTTTTATATTGCAGAAGGTTGGACTTGATGGTTTCGCTTAAACCGCTTACATATTCGTACCTTTGGTTCATTTGTTCACAGGAGAGTTCAAGCGCTTTTTCTATGGATACAGCAAGCCCCAATGCAGGAGTCCCACTTCGGTAAATTGTCGTGCTCTTCCCTCCGTGAATCAGCGGCTCTATGACAATATGCTCCTTCTTGAGCAATACTCCGCAACCATTCAATCCATAAAACTTATGCGGTGCAAAAGACAGTAAGTCAATATTTCCAAATGACACCGGTATTTTCCCCACAGCCTGCGTTGCATCCACATGAAAAAAGCAGTTGGGATATTCTTTTAACAGTGCAGCAATTTCTTCTATGGGCTGCTTCGTCCCAAGTTCGCTGTCTACATAACAGACCGAAACCAAGACCGTATCTTTCCTTAGCAACTCTTTCAGATGATTAATGTCGACCAACCCTTCGGAGGTAATGTCGACCAAGTCAATCTCGTACCCTTGATTTTGAAGATAAGTCAGGCATCCGCTTACCGAAGAATGCTCAAGGCAGGTGGAGATTATATGTTTCCCGTTATATTTATAAGAACTTGCAATCCCTTTGATAGCCATATTATTGGACTCGCTCGCTCCCGATGTATAAATCACTTCATTTTTTACTGCGCCAAAATATCCTGCAATTTTGCTTGTGGCTTCGTCCATTCTTTCCTTTGCTGTTCTCCCCATTTCGTGAAAAGCATTGGGGTTTGCAATATAGTTCATGTTCGCATTACAAAAACTTTTAAGTACTTGCTCATCCGCCGGCGTGTTGGCGGCATAATCTAAATATATCATT
>JARBTU010000141.1 GCA_029240015.1 Oscillospiraceae bacterium
CAACAGGATATGCCGGTGTTGAGCTTTTAAGGTTGCTTATGAATCACCCGAATATCGAGATTTCCTCTCTTAGTTCTGTAAGCTTTGAGGGAAAATCAATCAGTGAGGTTCATCCAAACCTTGCACAGATTTGTGATGATATTCTGGTTGATGAAGATGCTGTGATTGTGAACAGTGATGTCGTTTTTGCGTCGCTCCCTCACGGGCTTTGTGAAGCACTGGCTAAAAAGTGTGACCAAAAAGGGAATATTTTTATTGATCTTGGTGCGGATTTCCGATTAGAATCGGCAGAGGAGTTCAAGCAATGGTATGGGCTTGATTATAAAGAATCTGAGCTTCATCTAAAATCCGTTTACTGCATCCCGGAGCTTCACCGTGATTTGATCAAAGATCAAAAAATCATTGCCAATCCCGGCTGTTACCCAACAAGCATTGGATTAGGCTTGGCGCCGCTTGTAAACAACAGAATGATTGATTTGAATTCGATTGTGATAGACAGCAAGTCGGGTGTAACAGGAGCAGGGAGAGGGCTTTCTCAAACGACTCACTATCCCGATTGCAACGAAGCTTTTTCACCGTATAAAATTGCCCAGCACAGGCATACGCCTGAGATAGAACAGACTTTATCAGATATAGCAGGCGAACCCGTTGTGGTGACGTTTGTTCCCCATCTGCTTCCTGTGAACCGAGGAATCGTTTCAACAATTTATGCAAAGCTTAATGAAACGACGTCACTGGATGTTGTTCACGGTCTTTATAAAGGATTTTACAGAGACGATTCGTTTGTAAGGGTATTGGAACAAGGGGCGGTTGCCAATCTTAAAAACGTTAAATACAGCAATTACTGCGATATTTCTCTTCATTATGATGAGAGAACCAATCGGATTATTATTATCTCAACGATAGATAACATGGTAAAAGGTGCAGCAGGGCAAGCCATTCAAAACATGAATATTGTTTTAGGGTTAAATGAACGCACAGGGCTTGATATTGTTCCTCCGGCATTTTAAGATTATTCAAAAATTTTTAAAGGAGAAACCTATATGACGGTTAATTTTGAAGGATTCGAGTTCATAGAAGGCGGGGTTTGTGCTCCAAAAGGGTTTAAGGCCTCGGGGATTCACTGCGGAATAAGAAAGAATAAATCAAAAAAAGATTTAGCGCTGATTTATACTGATCAGCCATGCCCTGCGGCAGCAATTTACACACAGAATCTATGTATCGGTGCACCGATTGTCATCACCAAAAAGAATTTGAAAGACGGGCTTGCCCAAGCCGTTATTGTGAACAGTGGGAATGCCAATACCTGCAATGCAGACGGTGAGAAAAAGGCCTTGATGATGAGTGAGATTTGTGCGGAAGAGTTAAACATCAAGCCCAAAGATGTGATTGTTGCTTCAACAGGGGTTATTGGTCAGACACTTGATATTGAACCTATCCAAAAAGGGATGAAAAAGCTGGTTGAGCGATTATCGGACCAAGGGAGTAACGATTGCGCCGAGGCAATCATGACGACTGACACCCAAAAAAAAGAATTGGCAGTTCGGTTTAAAATAGGGGAGACTGACTGTACCATTGCAGGGATTGCAAAAGGAAGCGGAATGATTCATCCAAACATGGCAACAATGCTCTGTTTTTTGACCACAGACGTTGCGATTGAAACAGAACTTTTGGAACAAGCCTTAAAGCAAGCCGCAGACGACACGTTTAATATGATTAGTATTGATGGAGACACTTCGACCAATGACATGGTTTCGATTATGGCTTCGGGGCAATCGAGAAACCAGCTAATTGACAGCAAAAAGGAAGAATATGAGATTTTCTGTAACGCACTGTTCGTTTTGCTGATGAATCTTTCACGAGAGATTGCCCGTGATGGAGAGGGCGCTACAAAGCTGCTCGAATGTGTCGTGACCGGTGCAAAAACAACTATTGACGCTAAAAAGGTAGCGAAAGCAGTTATCACGTCCAGCCTTTTTAAATCCGCTATGTTTGGTTCAGATGCGAACTGGGGAAGAATTTTATGTGCAGTAGGTTACAGTGAAGCAGATTTAAACATTCATGAAGTAGACGTTCAATTAGCATCCTCTAAAGGCTGCATTGATGTTTGCAAAAATGGCGCAGGAGTCGATTTTTCAGAAGAAATGGCCAAAACCATTTTAATGGAAGATGAAATAAAGATTATCATTAAGCTTTCGGAAGGCGAAGGAAAAGCGATTGCATGGGGATGCGATTTGACCTATGATTATGTCAGAATCAACGGAGATTACAGGACGTAAAGAGGAGAACGTATGGATATTTCAAACAGCACAAGGGCAGAGGTCTTGGTCGATGCGCTGCCGTATATTCAAAAATATTATAACAAGATTATCGTTGTGAAGTATGGCGGGAACGCAATGACAAGCGAAGTGCTCAAGCAAGCGGTGATGAGCGACATTGTGCTGCTCTCTCTTGTTGGCATCAAAGTGGTGCTGGTTCATGGCGGAGGTCCTGAAATCAACGAAATGTTACACCGCGTTGGGAAAGAAACAAAGTTTATCAACGGGCTAAGGTATACCGATAAAGAAACGGCAGAAATCGTCCAGATGGTTTTAGCGGGAAAAGTCAATAAGGGACTGGTTTCTCTTTTGCATCAGCATAATGGAAAAGCAATCGGACTTTGTGGGACGGACGGCAATATGATTACTGCGAAAAAAGTCGAAGGGGAAGCCGACTTGGGGTATGTCGGCGAAGTTGTCAGTGTGGACACAACGCCGATACTTAATGCATTGGATAACGGATATGTCCCTGTGATCGCAACGGTTGCAACGGACAACAACGGGGAGATTTATAACATCAATGCGGATACAGCGGCGGCTAGAATTGCGTCGGCACTCGGTGCGGAAAACTTAATCCTTATGACAGACATCAGAGGGTTGTTGGAAGACAAGAACGATGAGGATACGCTTATCCCTGTTGTGAATGTGAGCGAGGTTCCTTTTTTGATTAAGCAGGGAATCATTTCAGGCGGAATGATCCCGAAAATCGAGTGCTGTGTGGAGTCTGTTCGACGCGGAGTCAAGCGCGCATTTATCATTGACGGTCGTATTGAACATTCGATATTGATTGAAATGCTTTCCAACGAAGGAATCGGGACAATGTTTTTATAAGAAAGGAACCTCCATCATGAGCTTTGATTATATTGAGCAGGACAAAAAGCATATTGCGGGCACATACGGCAGGTATAACGCTTTAATAACAAGCGGGAAAAATGCCACTTGTTATGATGACAGCAACAAGGAATATATCGATTTCACAAGCGGAATTGGCGTGAATTCCTTGGGTTTTGCTGATGAAGATTGGGTAAAAGCGGTTGCTGAGCAGGCATCAAAGCTTCAGCACATTTCCAATCTTTATTACACCAAACCCAACATTGAGTTGGCGGCTTTGCTTTGTGAAAAAACCGGTTGCGATAAAGTCTTTTTCGCCAACTCGGGAGCGGAAGCGAACGAGGGCGCCATCAAGATTGCAAGAAAAAAAAGCTATGATAAATACGGCAAAAACAGAACCACCATCATCTCCCTAAAAAACTCCTTCCACGGGAGAACGGTTACGACTCTTGCCGCAACAGGGCAGGACAGTTTCCATGATTTTTTCTTTCCTTTTACCGAAGGATTTGTCTTTGCCGAAGCGAATAATTTTGATGATGTAAAAGAAAAATGCGAAGACACGGTTTGCGCAATTATGATAGAACTGATTCAAGGAGAGGGTGGGGTCATGCCTCTCGAAAAAGAATTTGTGAAACAGGTTGAAGCGCTTTGTCAGGAAAAAGACTTAACACTAATAGTTGATGAGGTTCAAACAGGAATAGCTAGAACAGGAAAGCTGTTAACAAGCGAATGGTTTGATATATCCCCGGACGTCACGACTCTTGCCAAAGGATTGGGGAACGGACTCCCTATCGGGGCAATCTTGCTTAAAGAAACCGTAAGCAGTGTATTGGAGCAGGGTCAGCACGGGACGACTTTTGGAGGCAATCCCATTGCGTGCTCGGGTGCTGTTCAAGTGCTACAAAAAGCTTGCAAAAAAGACTTTTTGGCGAACGTAGTGGAGAAAGGTGAATATATCAAACAAAAGCTCTTAACGATGGAAGAAGTAGAGGGAGTGGACGGCAAAGGGTTAATGGTTGGAATACGGCTGAAAACCAAGAAATCCGCTGAAATAGCAAAACTTTGCGTTGAAAATGGGCTCTTAATCCTAACAGCGAAACATAAGCTCAGAATGTTGCCACCGCTTACCATTAGCTATGATGAAATAGACAAAGGGTTAAATATATTATCCAAAATTCTTGACTAAAAAGGGAGGAACACATGAAACATCTTTTAAAAATGCTTGATTTAAGCAAGGAAGAAATCGTTGATATCCTAAATCTGGCGGATCAGCTTAAATATGAACAAAAACACGGGATCAAACATCACCATCTCGCTGGGAAAACGCTTGGAATGATTTTTCAAAAGGCTTCAACCAGAACAAGGGTTTCTTTTGAAGTGGGCATGTTTCAGCTTGGAGGGCATGCGTTGTTTTTAAGTTCCAATGACCTCCAAATCGGCAGAGGAGAGCCTGTTCAGGATACGGCAAGGGTTTTGTCCCGCTATCTTGACGCGATTATGATCAGGACTTTTGAACAAAAAGAAGTGGAAGATTTAGCTGAGTACGGAAATATTCCGATTATCAACGGTTTGACCGATTTCAGCCATCCGTGCCAAGTGCTTGCTGATCTGATGACCATTCGTGAGTATAAAGGAAGGCTGGAAGGTCTTAAAATGTGCTATATCGGAGACGGAAACAACATGGCGAACTCACTTATTGTGGGCTGTTTAAAGATGGGAATGACCGTTTCTTTTGCTTGCCCTGAGCAATACAGACCAAGCCAGGAAGTTTTGGATTTTGCAAGTGAGTTTGACTGCTTTACGCTAACGACCGATGTGATGGAAGCCTCGGAAAAAGCAGATGTACTTATAACCGATGTTTGGGCTTCGATGGGGCAGGAAGGTGAAGCCTTACAGAGAAGAAAAGCCTTTGAGGGATATCAGATAAACGAAAAGGTATTGTCTGTTGCGAAGTCGGACGCAATGGTTCAGCATTGCTTGCCGGCACATAGAGAAGAAGAGATTTCGGGAGAAACGTTTGAAGCGCATGCAGATGAAATTTTCGATGAAGCGGAAAACAGACTTCATGCTCAAAAGGCAGTAATGGTAAAACTAATGTCTAAATAGTTTGTGACAACATAAAAAAGGTATGGAGCATAATACTATGCTCCATACCTTTTTTAGATATGATTTTCTTATTTTTTTCTTTTTTTAATGTTGTTATAAATGGCAAGCCCTACAATGACG
>JARBTU010000142.1 GCA_029240015.1 Oscillospiraceae bacterium
CAAAACGCCTCTGTTACCAAGCTGAGCAAAGCGGGGAATATCGATAACTTCTCCCGCAATCGGCGAATAATCGACTTTAAAGTCCCCCGTTTGGATAATAATGCCCGCCGGTGTGTGTATCGCAAATGCAACTGCGTCAGGAATTGAATGGTTCACCCGAATAAACTCAACCGCCATGCATCCCATTTTTATTGTTTGACGCGGTTTAATAACATTCAGTGTTACTTTTCCCAAAAGCCCGTGTTCTTTAAGTTTTCCTTCCACAAGCCCAAGAGTCAAAGCGGTTCCGTACAAAGGAACGTTGAATTTTTTAAGAAAAAATGGCAATGCACCAATATGGTCTTCATGACCGTGGGTCAAAACGATTCCGCGTAGGTTCTCAAAATTCTTCTCGATATAGCTGAAATCAGGAATTACAAGGTCGACGCCGAACATATCGGAGCTTGGAAAAGCAAGTCCGCAGTCCACAATAAACATATCCTGACCGCACTCGTAGCAAGTCATATTCTTGCCGATTTCGTTCAATCCGCCCAAGGGAATAATCCTTACCGGTGTTTTCCGTTGTGCTTTTTGTCCTCTTTTTTTTGGTTTTTCTTCTTCCAGCTCTTCCGACACTACAATGGCCGGTTCCGTTACTTTAATGTTATTGTTTTGTTTTAAAGCAGGTTGTGTTCTGTTTTGTGAATACGGCTTTCTATACGTTCTTTTCTTAGGGGGAGCAGCCGTTTGCCCTTCTTTAGGTGGCTGTGTTTCTTTAGGCGCCTCTTCTGTTACTTTCGCCGGCTCAGCCTTTTGATAATTGGTGTTTGTTCTGTTTTTTGTATATGTTCTTCTTTTGTTTTTTGGCGCAGGACTTTGTCCCAGTTCTGCTCCAGGTTTTGTTGTTTCGTTTGTCACGCTCATACCTCACTTTTATATTTTAAAAACGTGTCATATAACAGAGAGTTCATTATTATTTTAAAAAAAGGGAAACTCAAACAAAACAGCGTGGACTCTCCCACTCTGTTCTATACAAATAGTAATAACTTTATCCGCACGTTTTATGTATAGGGGAAAGAAAACCATACGACAAGGTTTTCTTTTTGCAAGACTTATAAAATCCAATGCCAAAAGCACGAATTTTTTAAGTCTTGCAATTGATTTTTTGAACCGAACACTTTTTTTATAAAATTGAAACCTTTTAAGCTAAATACGCTCTAAAGATTTTTAATTTCCAGGGGATAGCCTGTTTTTGCAAGCTACAAGTCCGAACACAAATCTTACCCTATATTCTATACTTATTTATTATCCGTGTCAAGGTCAGTTTGTTTAATTACTTTTTCAAAGAAATCACAAAGCTCATTTGCGGTTTCACCTTTTCTGCTTTCGGCAAACAGCATAATCCCTCTTCCGGACTTGAGCGGTCTTAAAACCACATCTCCGTCCTGATGCTTGATGGTGATTCCTTCTCCGATTTTTCCTTTTTGTTTATTCAGCTTTTTGATGATTACCGATGGATTGATGCTGACACTTATGAGCCTGTTGCTGGTGTGGAACTCCGGAATCTGCTCCATAACCTGTTCTATCGAAAGCTTTGTTTCTTTTAGATAAGACAGAAATTTGATTGCCATCATCAGTCCATCTTTAAAAAATGGCTGTTTAACGGCTGTCTTTCTTGCTTCTTTATCGCTGTCATCGCACGGGCAATCATAATAGCGAAAAACAGTTCTGTTATACTTCTGTGCAATCGCGTCAATAGTCTTGGGTGCACTGTAAGGTATCGAAACATCTTTATTATGCAAAAATTCTCCCAGGCAAACAACCGATAAAATCTGTTCGGGATAAATATGACCGTATTCATTTTTAAACGCGGAAACATTCTTTCCATTGGTGGAGATCTGAATATAAAAATCCTCACTGTCCACACAGCCCAGTTTCCCCAGCACCGACTGCATGATGGATTTGATTTTTACGTTTGCGCACTTGATGCCCACTTCCATGCCTTCTAAGCTGATTCTGGCAGACTTCAAAAGCTCGATTTGGTACATCTGTCTAAGGCTTGAAACATCAACGCACTCTCCGACCTCTTTCCACGAGGCACGTTTGTGTTCATCGCGGTTGATTGCTCCTTCAAGCTTCCTTTCAAGCGAACGAACGACGGGAAGCCCTCCTTTTTCAACCAGTTTTATGTCGGTGGAAAGTCCCGCATCAATATATACCCCAAAGTCCACCATGCTCTTGTTGACACAGAAATCAAACTCCGTTTGAATGCAGTCTCCAAAATCCCAAACGGTTGCACCTGCACTTAGAATTCCAGAGATAACCGCGTGTTTTAATGCCCTTCCCGAATTGGTTTTGGACGCCCCGATTCCCACAACATTGTTTTTCTTAATTCCGCCCACGGCTCCACCGATTTTGGTACAGAGTGCAGGAGAGATTCCGATATTGGTTTCTCCGCTGATTCCATCTTCGTCAAAATTGATTTCTTTTGCAATACCATACCGTAAATCTTCAGTTAATGTGATTGCTTCGGGAACCGTTTTGTTGTTCCAGACCCGTACACCGGAGGAAATAATTGCATTTTTCCCAATAATGGAATCATCCCCCACAACGGCTTGTTCCCCAACCGTACACCCGTGCATAAGCTTTGCATTGTGCCCAATGATAGCATCCTCACAACAAACTTTGTCGTTTAAAAAGCAAGCATTTAAGATAACGCTTCCGTGAACCACCGAATGGTCCCCAATCGTAACATCGTCGCCGATGATACTTCCTTCCTCTATCGCGCAACCTTCTCCGATTCTCACGTTCTTTCCGATATAAGCAGGCGCTTTAATTGAAGGATTATTCAAGTTGTTTTTGTCGCACGAATAAATTCCGTCCTCATAATATGCCGCAATCTCACAATTTACTTTTTGCTCCAGCATATCTTTTTGGCAGCGTACATAACTCTTAAGGTCACCAATGTCGCACCAGTATCCGTCATCTGTAAATGCGAAAAGAGGAGCCTCCTGCTCCAGCATCTTCGGAAAAACATCTTTTGCAAAATCCACCACTTCGTTCTCTTTAATAAAATCGAGAACCTGTGGAGATAATATATAGATTCCTGTATTAGCAAGGTTTGTAATGCAGTGCGCAAGCGACGGTTTTTCCAAAAATCCCGCGATTTTTCCGTCTTGATCCACATTTACAAGCCCATATTCTCTGGGATCTGAAACCTGCTTTACAATTAAGGTCGCCATCGCTTTGTTTTTCTTGTGGAACTCGAACGCCTTGGTCAAATCAAAGTCGCACATCGCGTCCCCGCTGATGACGATAAAGTCTTCTGTGATTTTTTTCGCCGCTGCTTTCACGCTTCCCGCCGTTCCTAGCGGCGTTTCTTCAAACGCAAAGCCTAGCTCGATGTTTTTATACGGCTCCGAATCAAAATGATTGACAATCTTGTTCCCAAGATACATCAGCGTAACCACCGCTTCATCACATCCGTGATTATTCAGCAAATCCAGTATATACTCCAAAACCGGTTTTCCGCACAGCGGCGCCAACGGTTTTGGAATGTTGCAGGTCAAAGGACGAAGCCTGCTTCCTTCTCCTCCGGCCATAATAACGGCTTTCATCTTTACAAACATCCCTTTCGAGTGCATGAAAACAGCACTTTTTCAATTTTTTCGTGTACTATATTATTGCCAAATATAAGCAAAAAATATGCAGTTCAACAAAAAAAATATGACTTTAGCAAAAAGATTGCCAAAGCCATAAAAGTGGGCTCGTTTACTTTTATATCTTTCTTAAAAATGCCTTCTATAAAGCTGTGTCAGAATTTTTCTATGAACATCTTCATCCAAAGCAATTCTCAAAAGAATATCCCTTACACAGGGATTGCTCATTTCCTCCGCATGGGCACGATATTGCGCCGCCGCCTTCGTTTCTCCTTCAATTGCACCTCTCAAAATATTTTTCAAGCTTTTGTCATAGCCCAAATAGTTTGTACCTGCATTCCAAAAAACATTTTGGTCTTGTTGTATCATTCTGAACATGGGATCTACCCCCAGTTTCAGAATCGTTTTGCCGAGCATCTCAAGATGTGTCATCTCTACAATGGATATTCCCGACAAAATCCCAGCAATCTTTGGGTACTTGACCCTCACAATAATATGCTGATACCGGTATGACAGTATCGCGGTCAGCTCGGAAATCAGCCCGCTGTAATCATGTAGGATAATGGCTCCGCACCCGGGATCGGGATAAATCCCTTCAATGGGGGGATATGGCTCACTTGAGCGAAACTCGTTCAGATTTAGATTGTCATGGTCCACGAAAAAACATCCTTTCAAGAAATTCAAATTAATAATATATATGATGACAACCCGTGGGATAAAACAAAAAAATACCAATAAAAAAAGCAGGACTAAAGTCCTGCTTTTTTAACTGTAAAATATGTATACACTATTCTATTTTCGGAATGGGGTTTGGCTTTTTATAGTCGTTTGTGTCGGTCGGAAGTCCTTTCTTTTCAAGCCTTTCTTCCACAGCGGAACGTATCAATGTGTAAATTACCGCGAAAGTCGGAACGCCGACAAACATCCCTACAAATCCAAACAGACCTCCCGCTATCAAAATAGCGAATATAACCCAAAATGCCGAAAGCCCTGTTGATTCTCCAAGAATTCTTGGGTTAATGACATTTCCGTCGACCTGCTGAATAATCAAAATAATAATCACAAAGAACAAGCTTTTCATCGGATTTTCCATAAAAATAATGATTGCACTCGGAATCGCACCAATGAACGGTCCGAAAAACGGGATGATGTTAGTCACACCAATCAATACGCTGACAAGCAGCGCATAAGGAATTTTGAAAATGGAAAGACAAATGAAACATAGTGTTGCCACAATAAATGCGTCAATAATCTGGCCCGTTACAAATCCGCTGAAAATAGTATTGGTTTTTCTGATCTTTCCAATCAGTCTTGTGCTGAACGATCTTGAAAAGAAAGCAAAAATAATCTTTTTAGACTGCGCCAGAAATTTTTCTTTGCTTGCCATTATGTAAATCGAAATGATGATGCCAATCATAAAGTTCTTGGTCCCGATTAAAACGCTGAATACGCCTTTGGTAATCCCTTTTACGAACCCGTCCAGCATCGGGGAATATTTAGTCAGAAGCTCCTGTGAATATTTTGAGATATTATCAATCTGACCGTTTATCAAGTCCGCAATATCCGGATTGGAAGAAACCAACCCGTCTGCCCAAAGTTTCAGGTTATTGATATAGTCCGGTGTTTTTTGTGCAATTCCGTATATGCTGGCTGCAAGCTGGGGAACCACCATGCTTATGA
>JARBTU010000143.1 GCA_029240015.1 Oscillospiraceae bacterium
GTTGGAAAGCTGCTTATCTAAAAATATTGGGGCTGATAAAATGGATATACTGATAACAGTTTTTTGCATTTTGCTGATTATAACAGCAATTGTAATATTTTATCGTCATATCCAAAACATATCTTCCAGAAAAAGTTGTAAAAATTGCAGTGGATGTTCGAAAAGAAACGAATGTTCTTTGCCTAAAAAGAATTTCAAAAAATAGTGTGTACTTGAACTCTGATGCAGGAGATACCCTGTTGTATTGTTTTTTAATATATGGTATAATAACCGCAGAATACGGTCATTATCCATTATTATTTAAAAGAAGTGACGTGAAAGAAGTGAAGATTTCCACAAAGGGCAGATATGCCTTAAGGTTCATGTTCGATTTGTCGTTGCATTACGGAAAAGGTCTGGTTCCTTTGAAAGAGATCTCAAAAAGGCAGAACATATCCGGGAAATATCTTGAACAAATTATCATGAATCTGAACAAAGCCGGGCTTGTAAGGAGCGTACGAGGCTCTCAGGGAGGATATAGTTTGAAAGAAAGCCCTGAAAATATCATCGTCGGGGATATCCTAAGAGCGGTTGAGGGTTCTCTTTCTCCCGTTGAATGTGTGGACGACAAAAATTGCTGTGAAAAACATGACACCTGTGGAACGATAATCGTATGGGAAAAGCTCAAGAAAGCGGTTGATGATGTTATTGACAACATCACCTTGAAAGACCTGGTTGATGATTATTTATCAAAAAGTCAAAGTGAATACTACATATAACAAAAAGGACTCAGCTTAAAGTTGAGCCCTTTTTGTTATATTAAACATTTATTATTCTGTATATAAACTGTAAAAGTTGAATTTATTTCACAAAAGTGATAGAATAATATATTAATTACTAAAATACTGCAGGGCTTTTGAGAGGGTTGTTGTAACATCATGGCGTTTAAGAAGTGGAACATAAGCAATGTGTCAAAAGAAAAAGCAAAAATTCTTGCCGATGAATGCGGAATAAGCAGTTTTGTCGCAGAAATACTGGTTGCAAGGGGATATGATACCCCTGTGTTGGCATATGATTTTTTGTCGGATGACCATGAACTGGAAGACCCTTTTGTGATGGCTGATATGCAAAAAGCAGCCGAACGTATTCAAAAGGCTGTAGATGCATCAGAAAAAATTGTGATTTACGGCGACTATGATTGTGATGGGGTCACGTCAACGGTTGCTCTTTATACCTATCTTGAATCTGTCGGTGCGGATGTGTCTTATCACATTCCGGAACGGGAAGAAGGGTATGGGCTGAATGCGAGCTCATTGGAAAAGTTAGCAGGGCAGGGAACCGTTCTTATCATAACGGTAGACAACGGAATTTCAGCATTCAAAGAATGCGAGCGAGCCTATGAGTTGGGGATGCAGGTTGTCATCACCGACCACCATCAAACAGGGGAATCACTGCCAATGGCAGAAGCCGTTGTAAACCCTCATCGAACAGACTGTGGAAGTTCGTTTAAAGATTTATGCGGAGTTGGTGTGGTGTTAAAACTGATTGCCGCATTGGAAGGCGGAGATTACACCTCAGCATTGGATTGTTTCTCTGATATTGCAGCGATTGGCACCATAGGGGATGTGGTTCCTCTTGTAGGAGAAAATCGCATCATCGTAAAACACGGGATCTCCATGCTGGAGATGACCGAGAATGCGGGAATCATCGCTATGCTGGAGGTTGCAAAACTTTCGGGAAAACAGTTGACTTCCGAGATGATCGCATTTGGGATTGTGCCGAGAATCAATGCAGCAGGGCGGCTGAGTTCAGCGAAAATGGCAGTTGAAATGCTGCTTAGCGAAGATTATGATGAAGCTTATTCTCTGGCTCAGAAAATTGATGAACTTAACAAATCCCGTCAAAAGATGGAGCAGGATATTTTAGGTGAAATCGATGAATTTTTGACAAAAGAAAATACAAGGCTTTATGACCGAGTGATGGTTTTATCAGGCGAAAACTGGCACCATGGGGTAATCGGAATTGTCAGTGCAAAAGTGCTTGAGAGATACTCAAAACCCAACATTTTGCTCTCGGTTGATGGGGATGAAGCGAGAGGGAGTGCAAGAAGTGTAGAAGGCTTCTCGCTATATCACGCACTTGTTGCTTCAAGCGAATATCTCACCCGATTTGGCGGGCATAAACAAGCGGCGGGAATGAGCATCCAAACGGATGATATCAAGGCTTTTGCTGATTCAATCAATCAGTATGCGGGTGAAAATTTTGACGAAATGCCTCAGTATACCTATCAAGTCGATAAGGTTATAAAAGCGGAAGAGATTACTGTGGAAACAATTGAAGATATGAATATCCTGCAGCCTTTCGGCACTCAGAATCAGTCGCCTCTTTTTATGCTTAAAAACTTCAGAATCGATTCAATTTATCCGTTGACTGAAAATAAGCATATAAGGCTTAAATTGATATCAGGAAAATCAGTATTATATGCGCTTTATTTCGGTATGAGCACCGAGCGTTTTCCCTATAAGCTCGGAGATACTGTTGATATGGTTGCATCTTTGGATATCAATACATACAACGGCAAAGAGTCCGTATCCATAAAGATAAAAGATATGAGACCGACCGGTTTTATGGAATCCAAATTCTTTGCGGCAAAAAATATTTATGAAAAAATAAAAAGAGGGGAACCTATTGATAAGAAGTTAAAAGACAGGGTCATCCCCACCCGAGACGAAGTTGGGATCGTGTATAAGTTTTTAGCAGAAAACAAAGGGTATGCGGGAGATATAGACGGGACGTACATACAGTTATATAAAAGCGGCCTTAATTATTGCAAAATCAGAGTGGCAATTGATATTCTGGAAGAAATCGGTTTACTCATTGTTTCTCCCCTTAAAGATAAAGTTGAAGTGATAAAAAATCCTGAAAAAAAAGACTTACAGTCATCTGTGCTTTTGCAGCAATTACAAAGAGTTTAGGAGAAGTACACATCTATGATTTACACACTAGAAATGCTAATGGATCTGATTGAAAAAACAGAAAAAATCTTTGATACTGACCTTATTAACAAAGCCTATAAAATTGCAGATGAAGCGCATAAGGGTCAGAACAGAGTTTCAGGAGACCCATATGTTTCACACCCGATTGCGGTGGCTTATATCCTTGTTGAACTTGGAATGGACACCGATTGTATTTGTGCGGCGCTTTTGCATGATGTGGTCGAAGATACAGACACTTCTCTCACTCAAATACAAAAAGAGTTTGGACACGATGTTTCTCTGTTAGTGGACGGGGTCACAAAGCTTGGAAAAGTTCCGCTCTCCACAAGAGAAGAACAACAGGCGGAAAATATACGCAAGATGTTTTTGGCAATGTCACAGGATATCAGGGTAGTTATCATCAAACTCGCTGACAGGCTTCATAATATGAGAACAATTGAGTTTATGCCGCCTCAAAAACAAAGAGACAAATCCCTTGAAACGATGGAAATCTATGCGCCGATTGCACATAGGCTGGGTATCCGCGCTGTAAAAGAAGAATTAGAAGACATTGCGCTTCGTTATTTGGATCCTGTTGCGTGTAAAGAAATCGAAGAGATGCTGGAAATAAAAAAAGAAAACAGGAATAAATTTATTGATGATATCAAGCTTAAAATCTTGGGTCGTCTTAACGAGTATGGTCTGGTTCCTCACATAGAGGGACGCGTAAAAAGCCTTTACGGAATTTATCGAAAAGTATATATGGCGGGAAGAGCCTTTGAAGAAGTTTATGATATCTACGCTGTCAGAGTAATTGTTTCTACGGTTATAGAATGTTATAACATTTTGGGAATCATCCATGATATGTTTCAACCGATTCCAAATCGGTTTAAAGACTATATCTCCACGCCAAAACCGAATATGTACCAAAGCTTGCATACAACCCTTATCAGTAAAGACGGAGTTCCTTTTGAAATCCAAATCAGAACATGGGATATGCATTATACCGCCGAGTATGGAATTGCGGCACACTGGAAATACAAAGCGGGCATACACGGAAAAGACAAGCTGGAAGAAAGGCTTGCATGGATCAGGCAGGTTATTGAAGCGGGACAGGATACCGAAGATGTTGAGGACATTGTAAGAACCATTAAAACTGACATCGGAAGTGAAGAGGTTTTTGTTTTTACACCAAGAGGAGATGTAAAAAGTCTGCCTGTTGGATCGACTGTTGTTGACTTCGCCTATGCGATTCACAGCGCCGTCGGCAATAAAATGATTGGCGCAAAGATTGACGGACGAATTGTTTCGCTGGATTCCCAAGTAAAGACAGGTCAAATCGTTGAAATATTGACTACCAATTCTCAAAACCATGGTCCAAACAGGGCGTGGCTCAAGTTTGTAAAAACCAACGAGGCGCGAAGCAAGATTCGCTCCTGGTTTAAAAAAGAACGTCGTGAAGAAAATATTATCGAAGGAAAAGCTGAACTGGAAAGAGAATTCAAAAGGAATTATATCAATCTGGATGATCAGCAGATGGCAGAGTTTATTAAAAACATCGCAGAGCGTCAACATTGCGAAAGTGTAGAGGATTTTTATGCTTCCATCGGTTATGGTGGAATCAGTCTATCCCGAATCATGCCTCGAATCAAAGACGATTATACAAAAATTATCAAGGCACAGGAACCGACCGTTTTAGAAACCATTTCGATGACACAGCAATTTTCCAAAAAAAGCACAAGTGGTGTCATTGTGGAAGGAATTGATAACTGTCTGGTGAAATTTTCCCAATGCTGCAACCCGTTGCCGGGGGACGATATTATCGGATTCATCACAAGAGGTCATGGCGTTTCGGTCCATAAGAAAGATTGCATTAACGTGATTTCCTCCATGCGAGACAAATCCCAGCTTGGAAGATGGATCAGCGTACACTGGGAACAAAACGTTTCTGTTAGTTATCGCTCAACGCTTGATATTATTGCGAATGACCGTAATGCATTGCTTGCAGACATCAGCATTGCTCTTGCGAATTTTAGAGTTCCGATCCATGAACTGAACGCAAGGGAGCTTAAAAACGGGAATGCAAATATCGTTGCAACAATCGGCATTGCGGGTATCGAGCAGCTTAAAAGCATTATGCAGAAAATCAGTAAGATTGAAGGCGTCATTTCAGTAGAACGTTCCGGAAAATAAGGGGGACTCAAAATTGGAACAAAACATTATAAAAGTAACAGTGGGTCCGCTTGGGACGAACTGCTTAATCATAAAAACAAATGAGAACAATGCGATTCTAATCGATCCCGGATTCGAAATCAAAAGAATTGCTGATACAATTCAAAAAA
>JARBTU010000144.1 GCA_029240015.1 Oscillospiraceae bacterium
TCGTTTTCAAGGCGATCTAAAATATGTCTTGTCTGGTTTCCGCTGATTCCTTTGTTTACAAATCGAACCTGCCAGTCCGGATGTTTAGCTTTAAAAATAGCAATAAAATAGTTCGGATATCCGTGACCATAGGTGCCAAAGCCATTTCCGCCTTCGCCGTTGGGCATTGATCTGCCACAGTCTGTGATAGAATCTCCTAAAAATATTACAGTATCGTTATTTTGAATTTTCATCTTATTTACTCCTTATTAATAGCACCAAAAGCGCATAAATCTTTACACAAGTTACAGCCTACACACAATGTTTTGTCAATCTCAGCCTTATTTTGTTTAATGCTGATAGCAGGACATCCGATTTTAAGGCAAGCTTTACATGTTTTGCATTTTTCTTTGTTAATGGTTAATGGCGCACTGTGTTTCACATATTTTAACAATGCACAAGGACGTCTTGATATAATGACAGACGGCTCAGACACAGCAAGTTCTTCTTTTACCGCTTGCTCAGTCTCTTTCAAATTATAAGGGTCAACCACTCGAACACGATTTATCCCAACCGCTTCACAGAGCTTTTCAAGCGAGATAGCCGACGTCGGATCTCCTTTTATGGTGTATCCTGTTGTTGGATTCTGCTGATGTCCCGTCATGCCTGTGATGCTGTTGTCAAGAATAATCACAGTGGAGTTCCCTTGGTTATAGGCAATATTGATAAGCCCTGTTACACCCGAATGCATGAACGTTGAATCCCCGATAACAGCCACCGACTTTTTAGCACTTTCTTCTCCTCTTGCTTTGTTGAATCCATGAAGGCCCGAAACCGAAGCCCCCATACAGATTGTTGTATCCATCGCTGATAAAGGTGCAAGCGCTCCTAATGTATAACAGCCGATATCTCCGCTGACCATCACTTTTTGCTTGCTTAATGTATAAAACAGCCCTCTGTGCGGACATCCTGCGCACATAACAGGAGGTCTTACCGGCACTTGCTCTTCAAATTGAATGGATTCTTTTTCTTGTTCTCCCAAAAGCTCTCCGATTATCTTTTGAGAGAATTCTCCGATGACAGGAAATACTTCTTTTCCTGTTGCTTTTATGCCAATCTTTAGACAATGTGTCTCAAAGACATCATCCAGCTCTTCAATTACATACAGCTTGTCAACTTTTTGAGCAAATTCTTCAATCAATTTTATTGGGAGTGGATTCACAAGCCCCAGCTTTAAATAACTCGCTTTATCGCCCAAAACTTCGCGGGTGTATTGATATGACGTTCCGGAAGTAATGACACCGATTTTTGGGTCCCCCATGATGATTTGGTTAAGATCAGTTGTTTCTGCAAATCCAGCAAGCTCAGCCTGTCTTTTTTCCACTACCACATGACGGGCTCGTGCCATCGCAGGCATCATAACAAATTTGGATGGGTCTTTTTTATATTCTTTAAGAGCAATTTCTTTTCGTTCACTGGTTTCTATAATACTTTGTGAATGGGATATTCTTGTGCTCAATCTGAACAAAACAGGGGTATCAAATTGTTCCGATATTTCATAGGCCGATTTTATGTAATCTAAGCATTCGCTTGAATCAGCGGGTTCCACCATTGGCAATTTAGCGGCTATAGCATAATGGCGCGAATCCTGTTCATTTTGGGAAGAATGCATCCCGGGGTCATCCGCGACCGCAACCACAAGCCCGGCATTCACTCCTGTATAAGAAGCGGTAAAAAGCGGGTCTGCGGCGACGTTTAACCCTACGTGCTTCATCGCACAAAAAGAGCGTGCACCACCAATTGAAGCTCCCAAGGCTACCTCCATGGCTACTTTTTCATTGGGTGCCCATTCGCAGTAAATTTCGTCATATTGACTTGCGTATTCGGTTATTTCTGTACTTGGCGTTCCAGGATAACTTGATATCACGTTACAGCCGGCTTCATACAATCCTCTTGCGACTGCCTCATTCCCCAGCATTAATTTTTTCACGATACTATCACCTTTCTTATTCCGATGAAAAATTCATAACATGATGACACCTAACATTGATAAATCATGTTAGGTGTCATCATGCAAGAAATACACTCATTGTTTATAATTATACCTATTTCTGATTACGCAAGTCAACTATTCTTTGCGCTTTTCCTTGAAATCTTTGCAAACTTTTCGGTTCCACAAGGCTGACTTTGGCATCAATACCCAAAACGGTATGCAAATTATGTTTAATTTGATTTTGCAGTGCTTCAAGCTCACCGTATCTTTCGAGCAAATCTCCGTTTATAAGCTCTACTTTTACTTCCAAGGTATCCATAAAACCTTCTCGTCTTACGATGAGCTGATAATGAGCTCCTATGTTTTGGGTTCCGACCAAAACACTCTCAATCTGTGACGGGAACACATTGACTCCTCGAATTTTAAGCATGTCGTCGCTTCTGCCTTTGATTTTATCCATTCTTACATGAGTCCTACCACATTGACAGACATCATAATTAAGCTTTGAAATGTCCTTCGTCCGATATCTTAAAAGCGGAATCCCCTCTTTGGTAAGCGTGGTGATGACCAGTTCACCGTCTTTGCCTGCGTCTAATGTTTTTCCTGTTTTACTGTCAATAATCTCGGGGAAAAAATGATCTTCGGCTATATGCATTCCGCATCGATATTCACATTCGCCCGAAACACCCGGACCAATCAATTCGCTCATACCATAGTTATCGGTTGCAAAGAGGCTAAACCCTTTTTCGATTTGGTCCCGCATTTCCACCGTGCAGCCTTCCGACCCAAAAACACCAAGCCTTAGTTTAATGTCATCCAGTACCCCTTGTTCTCTTGCCACTTCGGACATATACAGAGCATAAGATGGAGTGCTGACCAGACCCGTTGTCCCGAAATCCTTAAGAATCATAACTTGTTTTTCGGTGTTTCCACTTGATGTGGGGATGACGGTGGCACCAATTTTTTCAAGCCCGTAATGCAATCCCAACGCACCGGTGAACAAGCCGTATCCAAAAGAAATCTGGAAAATGTCATCTTCTGTTGCTCCTGCGGCAACACAAAGCCTTGCCACAACGTCAGACCACATGTCGATATCATTTTTTGTGTAGCCAACAACGGTCGGTTTGCCCGTTGTTCCGCTCGAAGCGTGGATACGGACAATATTTTTCATCGGCTGAGCAAAAAGACCGTATGGGTAAGTATCCCGAATATCTTCTTTTGTCGTAAAAGGTATGTATTCAATATCAGATAATGTTTTTATCTTATCCGGATTAACTCCCGAATTTGAAAGCTTTTTGTTATAATACTCTACATTATTAAAACAATAGCTTACTATGTGCTTGAGCCGTGTGAACTGAAGCTGTTCCAGCTCCTGCCTTGACGTCGTTTCAATCTCTTTTTGAAAAAACAAAAGAAATGCACCTCTTTAATATATTATGTTAAGCACTGAATCGTCATTTTGCCTTACTATTTTTGCTTTATTGATTTAAAGCTTTTGATTATTAAAGTTCTATGCATATTGTACTATTTATTTAATATAAATGTCAAGAAACGCCATGAAAAAAATTTTCACAATATGAATAAAAAAAAGAGTTTTAAAGAATATTGTGGACAGCTTTGGAATATAGATAAGATAGAAAATCTAAAAAGGAGCGATAGTAAAGATGGAATTGAATTTAAATCACGAGAACATTTGTATAAATGAGGTAATTTTTGATGGAAGCGTTGAGCAAAGTGTTGAGCTTGATTATCTTCTCCCCGATTATTGTCCAAGTATCTTCAAAGTATTAAAGTGCAAAGTAGTTCCAAAAATTAATTCATACCGTATTGCGGGCGATAAACTTACTATTGATGCAACAGCGTTTATTAAAATCCTTTATGTCTGTGAAGAAACTTCTCTTATTCGGTCGTTAGAACAAAAAATGCCTTTTTCTAAAACAGTTGACCTAAAAGCTCCATCTGATGATGCGCTTGTTACTCTTGAAGCAAAAAGTGATTATGTAAATTGCAGAGTAGTCAATCCGAAAAGGCTGGATATAAGAGGAGCTGTTTCGATTAGAATAAAGGTCATGGACCAAAAATGTACTGAGGTTGTCTCAGATGTTGAAGGAATGGGTGTTCAGGTAAAGAAAAGCATGGTCAATACGGGTAACGCGGCAAAAAATGCGACCAAACAGTTTTCTGTTTATGAAGATCTGGAATTAAGCTATGGAAAACCTCCTATGGTAAATTGTCTTTATGCGAATGCAACTGCAGTAGTTACCGATTTTAAAATTATTGCCAATAAGGTGATTGCCAAGGGAGAAATTGCTCTACATATTCTTTATAGCACCGATGAAAATGAACAAAAACCGGAAGTGATGGAGCACTCTATTCCTATCAGCCAAATCCTTGACATGGCAGGAATCGATGAAGACTATCAATGTGTTATTAATTTTGATGTCAGCAATGTGGAAATCGATCCAAAAAACAATGATGAAGAAAATAAAGTCTTCGGTGCACAGTTTATGGTTAACGCAAGCTGCAAAGCATATAAGAATAAAGACATTCAAGTAATCAGTGATCTGTATTCCACCGCTTTTGAATCTGAAGTCGAAAACAAAACCATGAAATTCGAAAAGGTTTTAAGCCCTATTAATGAACAAAGCATCGCTAAAAGCACAATTGACATCCCTGAAGACAGCATTAACTATATTTATGATATCCTATGTGAAGCCAATGACGTCGCCTCCAAAATTTCCGGCAATGAAATCACATTTAGCGGGAAACTCAACGCATCGGTCATCGCACTTAATAACGAAAACCTCCCAATTGTCATCGAGCAGGTATTGCCGTTTGAACATAAAGCTCCGATTAAAAATGAGTCCAATAACGTATACGCTGAAATTTTTGCGGATGTTGTGTCTGTTGCATACAGCTTAGCAGGCGTTGATAAAATTGAAATCAGAGCGGAAATCAAAATTGGCGGCTCTATCCACGACGTGTTGCCTCAAAACATTGTTACCGAAGTAAAGATTGATGAAGAAAACGCGAAGAAGAGAGATGATTTATCGGCCCTTACGATATATTTTGCCGATAAAGGTGAGAGGGTTTGGGATATTGCAAAAAAATATAATACAAGTGTTCAGGCAATCATGGATGAAAACAATCTAGATAACGACGAAGTGGTTGACCGCGGCATGATCCTTATCCCAATTGTTGATTAACGATGACACAAATATAACGTAGGAGGAAGACGATTATA
>JARBTU010000145.1 GCA_029240015.1 Oscillospiraceae bacterium
AGAACAGAATCATGATCTGAGGTAGAAAAGAAAGGATGCTCCCTACTCCGCCGATAACCGCATCAACCAGCAAACCATGAGTCCAATCAGGTGCGTTGGCTGCATTTAAAATCTTTTCTACAAAAGGTGATAACAAATTCTCAAAAAAATAGCCCATGCCATCGCTCAATACACTTCCGACAGGACCAAAGGTTAGCATAAACATTAGGAGCATAATCATCAAAAAGATGGGCAAAGCCAACACTCTGTTGGTTACAATTTTATCTATTTTGTCTGATACGCTTAGCACCCCTACTTCATTATTTTTCTTGACTGACTGTTTGACCATCTTGGTGATGAATCGATATCTTGCATCCGCAAGCATGGTTTCTCTGTCCCCGTAAACGCTGGTCGCTTCATAAGCGGAAACAATTCTCTCTATTCTTTTTAATTGTTCCGACGATAAACGAAGTTTTTTGATGGCGTCTTTATCCCCTTCCAACAGTTTAGAGGCAAAGAAGTTTAATGGAAGGTCTTTATAATTGTTCTCTGAAAGAACGATGAGGATGTCATTAAGGGTGTTTTGTGTAGTTGTATCATATTCGATATTCGCAATCAATGTTTCTTTTGTGTTTGCCAGCCGTTCTGCCTGATGCATGACTTCTTGAATATTCTCACCCTTTCGGGCGGAAATCGGAACAACAGGGATTCCTAAAAGGGTTGACAATTTTTCACAGTCGATTTCCTCCCCTTTTGCTTTAACATCATCCATCATGTTAACAGCGATAACCATCGGGCGTTCCAGCTCCATCAGCTGAACGGAAAGATACATATTGCGTTCTATATTGGTTCCGTCAATGATATTAATAATGACTTCGGGATGTTCGTCCAAAATATAGTCTCTTGTAATCACTTCCTCCATCGTGTAAGGAGAAAGAGAATATATACCGGGTAAGTCCACAATTTGACTATGCCCTATTTTAGATTTTCCAATCTTTTTCTCTACTGTTACGCCCGGCCAATTGCCTACATATTGGTTGCTTCCGGTTAAAATATTGAACAGTGTTGTCTTGCCACAGTTTGGGTTTCCTGCCAATGCCATCTTATGTTTCATAGGAGTTTCTCTCCCTTATGAATATCAGCCAACTTGATATCGCGCGCTTCGGTTGCTCTGATTGAAAGTTCGTATCCCCGCAGATTAATCTCTATCGGATCGCCAAGCGGTGCAACTTTCCTGACATAGATTTCAACGCCGGGCGTGATTCCCATATCTATCAGTCTCCTTTTTAAAGCGCCTTGACTCTCAAGACTTCTGACAATCGCACTTTCCCCGGGCTTTAAATCCTTAAGCGTTTTTTCTTTATTTTTTCTATCTTTCATGCAACAATCTCCTAATTACCACTTTATAGACATTACCAATCAACTGCTTGTCAGTATAATATATGTAGTGCCAAAAATAATTATGTTTGATGCAGGAAGGACTCAACCACATCCAGCAACCTCTCTGGATCATCAATAATAAAGTCTGCTTTAGCAGCAGCAAGCTCTTTTTTTCCTCTGAAACCCCACGATACACCGACAGAAACCACACCAGCATTTTTTGCTGTTACAATATCCACGTCAGAATCTCCAATAAACATACACTCTTGTGGCAGAACGTGGTACGTTTGGATTGTGTTCAAAAGAGATGTGGGGTCGGGTTTTTTAGGGTTTTTATCACTATGACCTAAAACAACTTCAAAGGTATCACCAAAAAATTCATTGACTATTTTTGTCACAAATTCATGGGGCTTATTGGAGATAACCGCAAGCTTGATGTGGTGTTCTTGAAGAAACTGCAACATATCTTGTATTTTTTCATAAGGCTTTGTGTAAAGATTGTAATGCGTATTGTAATAAGTATCAAAATCCGATTTTATTTTCGCTAGAACCTCCGGGGAGCAATCTTTCTGCTGAACGGCTCTTTCAATTAGTTTAAAAACCCCGTCACCCACGAATCTTTTATATTCTTCAGTCTTATGTGATGGAAATCCACTATTGTTCAAAGCATAATTGGTTGCAAACGCCAAATCTTCCAATGAATTAATCAGCGTTCCATCTAAGTCAAATACACAAAGTTTTATCACGAATAACATCTCCCGAAATTTTATAAACTGGCAATTAAAAATTTTGTTTTTATACCCATTTCCGTAAACATTCTTTCATGTTCCGTTTCAATATTTTGATCAAAAGTGTCGTTATGTAAATCATGTGTTATATATTTAATAGTAAACCCGCTTTCGGAAAAATATCTTTGAGACGCTAAAAACAGATCATCATCATCTGTTTTAAACCAAATCTCCCCGCCTTTTTTCAGATACTTTTTGTACGTCTCAAGTTGCCTTGTGTGGGTCAAACGATGTTTATGATGTTTCATTTTTGACCAGGGGTTGCAAAAGTTAATGTAAATCCTGTCTATTACGTCATTTTCGTCCAAGATATCGAACAGTCTTTCGATATCTTGCGATAAGATTTTTATATTATCAGGTGTTAAATTTTTAAAACCATATATCCGATCAATGTTTCTCTTTGCAGAACCTAAAACCTCACTTTTTATGTCAATTGCAAGATAGTTAATATCTTGATTTCGGCTGGCAAGCTCCGCGATAAATCTTCCTTTCCCGCATCCCAGTTCCACATGTATCGGTTTTTTTTCAGGAAAAAACTCATGCCACTTTCCTTTATAATCGGCAGGTGTGTGAATAAAGAAATCGCAATTTTCCAGTTCTCGTCTTGCCCACGGTTTTCTTCTCATTCTCATTTTTATCTTCGCTCCATTTTAATCATATATAATATAAGTATTCATGTCCTATATGCCATATAAATACTAATTATACCATATCGTTATAAAAATAAAACTATTTTTACAAAAAATAGTTGCAATATTCTGATAATATGGTATAATGTTTTTTGTCAGTTTTTTAGCGAAATACATTGGGGTGTCGCCAAGTGGTAAGGCAACGGTCTCTGACTCCGTTATTCCGAGGGTTCAAATCCTTCCACCCCAACCAATTAAGAAGACCGTTGATTTTTGTCGACGGTCTTTCGTTTTACCTAAAAAGAGGTAATTTAGAATAGTACAATGCTTATTTTTGTGCTCATATCACAGATATTTTTTATACGCTATCATCAGTTCTTGGCGGTTTAATGGTTTTCCATGGGCAGGACAAAACAACTCACACTGAGTATCTAATAATTTAAGCCATGCTATTTTAACAATTTCTTGATCATCTGCAAAAGGAGGATATTGATTACCGAAGACATTGACCATTGCATCTCCTACAATTGCGATTGCATGATTTATTATAATAGACACGCTGTCATCAGTGTGCCCTGGGGTGTCAATCAGTTTAGCCCCTTCCCCTAAATAGAACTTAACGACCGCATCATCCAGGGTTTTAATTTTGGGGCAGGGTTCAAAGTTAGTAAAGTCATAAAAGGGAATATTCTGTTCCAGAAAGTAAACAAAGTTGCTGTAAGGACGTGTTCCTTTGGGCATGGCACATTTCCCATTTCGTATCCTGTCAAGTCCATTCGCGGAGATGTAGACAGGGCAGTGAAAAATATCCGAAAAATATTTTGCATTTTCCACATGATCGGAATGGCTATGTGTTAAAAAAATTGCATCTATTCTTGATATCCCAATAGTTTGAATACATCTTTCAACAGCTCTGCGTTCAATTTTAATGCTTGTGTCAATGAGTATATGAGTCGCATTAAATTCAATAACATAACAGGTACACCTGCGTGTTTTTGTTTTGTACACTTTATATTCTTGTTTATTCCAAATTCTCATGGTATAACCTCATGGCTACTCCTGCAGGGTAGACGACTTCAATTTTATATTGTATAAATAATCGCTCTTTTACCATAATTAGCTACATAGTAGTTTGCTCATTTGCATGAATTTTCAGACAAAAACAAGGTAACAGCCTCGCTTGCCATAGATGAGAAAAATTTATTATTTCTGTATCCTTTGATTGATTCCCAGATGTTTGGAACTAAAGCTATCAAGAAAAAAATCCCTACTAAAATACACCAGAACGGAAGTTCATTCGGATCGTCAATGACGTTGACAAGCTCAGCCAAAATCCAAAAACCAAGAGAACAGATACCTGCGTCTAATAGAAAACCCAATGTAAAATGCCAAAGCACCATGTTTTTGCGTCTCTTTTTATAAGTACGTTTTATGTGTTCGGCATTAGATACTTCATGAAATTCTGATACAATTGTTCCATTATCACAATCTGCTATGAGACAATCATTGAAGGCATGCTCTTCAAATTTTGCTTTCATTGGGGTGATAACGATTTCATCCATATCACTCAAACCAGAAAATGAATAAGTAGAGTTAGTTACAAGATGATATTCACGTATTTGCTTTAAATTTAGATAGTAAAAAATCTTATCAAAACCAGACTTGATTTTTGGATTGCATATGATACTGCCATAAGTGTGCTTGACAGATAGTTTTATAATTTCTTTATCCAAACAAATTATTGAAATTCTTTCCTCTGGATTTAAGATTTTATAATTGTCGTTATTAACGCAATACAAAATTTTCTGTTCACTGTGATTAATTAAAAATATGTACATACTTATCTGTCCTCCGTTAATTCATCCTCGTTTGTATTTATTAAAATCAATATACAGTAGAGAACTCTGTATTGTCAATTTACAGTAGAACTTATGCTGAATGCAAGCATTCCAGTTCTTGTTTCACTGTTTCATTAACGATTTGATAATAAGTAAACGTACTTTTCCAACTCATTCCACCAAGCAATCCTATCGTTTTCAAGTTTAATCCCTCTCGATAAATTCATATTTATCCAATACTTCTCATTTTATTAATAATAAGCCGTTCAAATTCTGTTTCTTACTTACAATAATCTTTTTTGCGTAGAACAACCGGCGTTACGGTACCATCATAAAATTTTGTTGGTTTTCCGATTATCTCTCCGCCCATATCGCAAATAATTTTTACAGTGATATCTCTTGCGTCCATATAGATTTCTTCAATCCTCTGAGAAAACAAATCATCCAGAGAAAACTGAGCTAATCTTGTGCCGATATGCAGTCCTCTATAGTTCTGTTTTGTTGCAAATCTACCCCAATGCACTTGATCATTGTCTTTCCATGCAGCGACTGCTCCAACAATTGATGTGCCTAA
>JARBTU010000146.1 GCA_029240015.1 Oscillospiraceae bacterium
TGGATAAAGTGGTCTCTCTCTGTAAAAACAGAGGTTTTGTTTATGCGGGAAGTGAGATATACGGAGGGCTTGCAAATACTTGGGATTACGGACCTTTGGGTGTGGAGTTCAAAAATAACGTAAAAAAAGCATGGTGGAAGAAGTTTATTCAGGAAAGTAAATATAATGTCGGTCTTGACAGTGCTCTTTTGATGAACCCTCAGGTTTGGGTAGCATCAGGTCATGTTGGCGGTTTTTCCGATCCGCTTATGGACTGCAAAGATTGTAAGACTCGTCACCGTGCGGATAATTTGATAGAAGAGCAAAGCAGTGAAGTTCCGAATGGGTGGACGAATGAACAGATGCAGAAGTTCGTTGCGGAAAATGGGATTAAATGCCCTGACTGCGGAAGCACGAATTTTACGGATATCAGAAAGTTTAATCTGATGTTCAAGACATTTCAAGGGGTTACCGAAGATGCGAAAAACGAAATTTTCTTAAGACCCGAAACAGCACAGGGAATTTTTGTTAACTTTTGTAACGTTCAAAGAACTACCCGTAAGAAAATTCCGTTTGGCGTGGGCCAAGTTGGAAAATCTTTCAGGAACGAAATCACTCCGGGGAATTTCACATTCCGTACCCGTGAATTTGAACAAATGGAACTTGAGTTCTTCTGCAAACCCGGAACCGATTTGGAATGGTTTAATTATTGGAAAGATTACTGTAAGAACTGGATATTGAATTTGGGCATGAAAGAAGAGAACATCCGTCTAAGAGATCATGATGCGGAAGAATTGTCCCACTATTCAAATGCGACAACAGACATTGAATTCTTGTTCCCGTTTGGTTGGGGTGAGCTTTGGGGAATTGCTGACCGTACAGATTTTGATTTAAAACAACACATCGAACATAGCGGAAGAGCATTGGATTATTTTGACCCTGAAACGAACGAAAGATATGTTCCGTATGTGATTGAGCCTTCTCTTGGCGCTGACCGTGTTGCGTTGGCATTTTTGTGCGAAGCATATGACGAAGAGGAAATTGCTGAGGGTGACGTCAGAACAGTCATGCATCTTCATCCTGCGCTTGCACCATTTAAGGCTTGCATACTTCCTTTGTCCAAAAAATTAAGCGAACAGGCTGGAGAAGTATATCAGACCTTATCCAAAAAGTTTATGGTGGATTATGATGACACCGGTTCCATCGGGAAAAGATATCGCAGACAAGATGAAATAGGCACACCGTTTTGTATCACATTTGATTTTGAATCTATTGAAGACGGCTGTGTTACCATCAGGGATCGCGATACCATGAAGCAGGAAAGAATTGCGATTGCTAAGCTTGTGGAGTATATTGAAGAAAAATTAGAGTTCTAATATTGTATTTCTAAAGAGGTGTAGGCTTTTAATAGCCTACACCTCTTTTTTATTATACTAATCCAAAAAGTCTTGCACCGGTTGCAACAATAAAGCAGACAATCATGCCAACAATGGTTGGAACAGCAAAAGAGATAGCGGTCCATTTAAGGCTTTGTGTTTCTTTTTTAATTGTTAAACAGGTAGTAGAGCAAGGCCAGTGTATCAAGCAGAAGAGCATGGTACAAACCGCGGTTAGCCAAGTCCATCCGTTGCTTACAAATAGTTCTTTGAGTTGGGAGAGGCTGTCTAGTTCCAACAGAGTCCCGGTGGACATATAAGACATGATAATAATAGGAACAACGATTTCATTAGCAGGAAAGCCAAGGATAAATGCCAGAAGAATAACGCCGTCCAGTCCCAAAAGATTTGCAAAAGGATCCAGAAAGTTTGAACAATGTTTCAGTATACTCAAATCTCCGACAGTTATGTTGGCCATTACCCAGATAACAAGCCCGACAGGAGCGGCCACTACAACGGCTCTTCCCAGAACAAAAAGAGTACGGTCAAGCAGGGAACGTACAATGACCTTGCCGATTTGAGGTTTCCGATATGGAGGAAGCTCAAGCGTAAAAGAAGAAGGAACACCTTTTAAGATGGTTTTGGATAGCAATCTGGATACCGAAAACGTTAGAATTACTCCTAATACAATGACACCTGTAAGAATGACAGTGGAAACAAGGGATTGAAATGGAGAGGCAACAACTCCGACAAAGAACATGGTTATGATGGCAATTAAGGTTGGAAATCTTACATTGCAAGGAACAAAATTGTTGGTAATCGTTGCGATAAGCCGTTCTCTTGGGGAGTCGATGATTCGGCATCCCACGATTCCCGCAGCATTGCATCCGAATCCCATAGCCATTGTGAGAGCCTGCTTTCCGCACGCGCAGGCTTTTTTAAAATAGCTGTCCAGATTAAATGCCACGCGAGGAAGATAGCCGAAATCCTCCAGCAAAGTGAAAAGAGGGAAGAATATAGCCATAGGGGGAAGCATAACCGAAACAACCCAAGCCAGAACCCGATAGACCCCTAGGACAAGAACTCCATGAACCCAGTTCGGGGTACCAAGCCAATTAAAAAATTCGGTTAAACGGTCTTGCACCCAAAACAGACCGTCAGACAAAAGCTGAGACGGATAGTTCGCACCGGTTATCGTAATCCAAAAGATGGTGCATAAAAGAATAAGCATAATAGGAATACCCGTCCACTTACTCGTAAGGATTCTATCGATTTTACGATCTCTGCTGTTGCAGTCAGCATCTTTTTGGCACACGCAGTCACAGCAGATTGCCTCTGCCGCCAAAATAATGCAGGATACTATTTTATCTTTAATGTATTCCGAAGTAATTTGGTTTTCATCCAGAATCTTTTTGGCTTCTTCCAGCCCTTTGTAGATGTCTTCATCGTGTAAAAGATCATAATTGGTATGCTCGTTCAACGCTTGAATGATTGTTTCATCAAAATCAATTAACTTCAGAGCAATCCATCGTGTGCTTAGGTCAGTGCTGATTTTTTGTTCAATAATGTTCTTTACTATACTGATTGCTTTTTCAATCGGTTCTATGTACTTGATCTCAACAGAATGGGAATGATCATTTTCCAGTGACTTCTCGACGGTCCGAATCAGTTCATCCAATCCTTTATTGCTTCTTGCACTTGTTCCGACAACGGGCACACCCAAGTTTTTGGATAATTGCTTAATATTAATTACAATATCTTTTTTCTTTGCTTCATCCATCAGGTTGACGCAAACAATAACTTTTTGTGTAATTTCAATTGTTTGCAAAACGAGATTGAGGTTTCGTTCGAGACAGGTTGCATCACAAACAACAATTACGGCATCGGTGCCGCCAAAACATATAAAATCTCTTGCCACTTCTTCTTCGGCGGAATGTGCCATCAGAGAATAGGTTCCGGGAAGGTCAACGAGAATATAATCGGTACCGTTGTATGTATGGGTTCCCTGTGCGGAAGTCACTGTTTTCCCCGGCCAGTTACCGGTATGTTGATTCATGCCGGTGAGTTCATTAAAAACGGTACTCTTCCCGACGTTCGGATTGCCCGCAAGAGCAATAATTTTGTCCTTAGGGGATGTTTTCACAATATTAAGTCCCGAATCCACTGCATTCTTGCCGGTGGAATTTGCTGTTAATCCCATTGATTCATCACACTTTCTTTTAAATTTGCTGTGATGAAGCGTATGGGGGTGACTTCATCACAGATTCACATGAACTTTTATAAAATTATGCCATTTTAAGTCGAACTAAAATGTCTGAAGAGTCTTCTTTTCTAAGGGCGATTGCGGCTCCTCTGATTAAGTACGCAATAGGGTCCCCCGCAGGACTTTTTTGAAGACATTCAACATTGGTGCCTTCTATAATACCAATGTCCTGAAGTCTTCTTCTCATGCTGCCTGTCGCTAAAATTCCCGTTACTTTTGCTTCCTGACCTTCGCGAAGCTGGCTTAATGGATATATATCTTGCATAAAATCGTTCTCCTTATAATAAATTAATATAATAATTAAATTATTTATTAATATAAATTAGTGTAAGGAAACTTTTTTTCCTTCGGTATATCATATTCTATTGGGTGTTCTTTGTTACTTTTTTTACCAAATTTAATTTATAGGATGGAAATAATGATGAAAGATACCGTTAATAATAGTTTCTATACGCTTAAAGGATATAGCCTGGAAGACACCAGCAAGGTGTCTTCTTCAATGGAGGATTACCTTGAAATGATTTGCAGATATGCCAAGAGTATGGATTATGTAAGAATAAAATTTATTGCGGAAAAGCTTCATGTAAAGCCATCTTCCGCATCAAAGATGATTCATAAATTAAATGAGCAAGGCTTTGTGGATTTTGAAAAGTATGGAATGATAAAGCCGACCCAACAAGGGTGGAAGCTCGGGGAATATCTTTTATACAGACACAATGTGCTGAACGACTTTTTTTGTTTGCTCAATGGGTCTGAAAATGAAATTAAGCAGGTGGAACAAATCGAACACTTTATTAATAAAGAAACCATAAAAAACATAGAAAAACTGGTAAAAGCCATGAAACTTCAAAAATAAACCGGAACGGAAACCTCCAAATCCGAATAGACTAATTTGATTTATCTATGTTAGTTTGGAGGCTTTTTTATGTTGAGTTCAATGATACTGGTATTGGTTTTATGTCTGGATGCCTTTGCGGTAAGTGTTGCCTACGGGGTAAACAAGATCAAGTTTACCATTGCTTCTACGCTGGTGATTAGCCTGGTCGGAACAAGTTTTTTGGGTATCTCGCTCTTTGCCGCAAACATAATCGGACAGTTCGTGCCGGGAGATGTCTGTAAGTGGGCAGGATTTATTATTTTATTTATGATTGGTTTCACCGACTTTTTCCAAGGGTCTATCAAATCTTATCTTCGTTCCAAAACGAACTATAAAAAAGACATGAAATTTAAATTCTGTGATATTAAATTTGCGGTTGCAGTTTATCTGGATGAGACAAAAGCGGACGCAGACAACTCAAAGCAACTTTCAGTTAAAGAAGCATTTTATCTTGCAGTTGCATTATCAATTGATTCTCTGGCGATTGGCTTCGGAAGCGGACTTGCCCAAATCAGCATTTGGGAAACACTGATTTTCTGCTTTATACTCAATTTTGTGGCAATCTGGTTTGGATTCTTTATTGGACAGCATATTTCAAAGGCTTCTAAAATTGATCTTTACTGGTTAAGCGGACTAATTTTAATCGGTATTGCATTTGGTAATTTGATATAATAATTT
>JARBTU010000147.1 GCA_029240015.1 Oscillospiraceae bacterium
GGTCACGTCAATTTTTTCCGCAGTAAGCCGCTCGTTGATTTCTGCCTCCATAAGCGATTGCTGCCTTGATGTGATTGCTTCTTCGATTTGGGCGCGAACCTCGTTCGCCAGCTGACCGATGATAGGTCTTTCCTCTGCAGATAGCTTGCCCATCTGTTTTAATATTGAAGTCAACTCTCCTTTTTTGCCAAGAAATTTCACGCGCAAATTTTCGAGCTCCTTCATGTCTTTTAAAGAATCCAGCGCCGAAACGGCCGCCGTTCTTATCTGCTCTAGTGCGGTTTTCATTTACAAAACATTCCTTTCGTTCACAAAGATAAAATACAAAATAAAAAAAGACCTCATCCACAATTGGCGCAACTTGTGCGACAAAGGGACGAAAGTCTGTTGCTTCCGCGGTACCACCCTGCTTTTTGCTATGAGCAAACACTCACCGAGCCTTTTAACGCAAGCTGCTGCGTTACCGCTTACCAAACAATTCTTCGGCGGCACCACTCGTGAGTGAACTTCGAACATTTGAATCCGCAAAGCTTACTTCCAGCCAACGATAAGCCCTCTCTTTTGCGAACATTAAAAATGCCTACTCTCTCAGTCAATGTGTTTTCTGTTGGGTTTATAAAACCCTATACTTATATACTTATAATATAACAAATCTTTTACAAAGTTGCAAGTATTTTTTTGATTGTATATTTTTTGTCGTTATGATATAATATTTTTTAGTTACTGTTATCTTTTCAACAGTCCATTTCTCATTATTGTGTGAGGGAGTTTATCTATTATTCGTTATAAAGGAGATTGTTTCATGGATATTTTTAGAGAGCATCTTGTGAAAAAAAGTTCTTCCACCTCTGATATTATTAAGAAAATCGGAATTGTTATTTTGGCCGTTATCTTATTCCTCTTTTTCTTCGGGCTTTCTTTCATCCTTCCACGGATATCTTTTATTTTGGTTGCGGCTTCAATCGGTGTAGCTTATGGTGCGTATTTCCTTATCACAGGGCTTAATGTTGAGTATGAATATATCTTGACCAACGGCGAAATCGATGTGGACAAGATTACTGCACAAAGAAAAAGGAAAAGGCTGATTACGGTTCACGCCAAGACTTTTGACGAATTTGGAATATATAGACCAGAGGAACATGCGAACAGGCAGTATGATAACCGCATCTTATCCTTTGCAGATTTGGACAGCGCTTATTATGCAGCTTTCAAACACCCTACTTTTGGCAACGCTTTACTCATTTTCAATCCGGACGAAAGGATTCTTAACGGAGTCAAAGCCGCTCTTTCGAAAAATGTTAAAACCAATATTATAGAACAAGACGATGACACTGAAGTTGAGGAAGCACAAGCAACCCAGACTTCTGCACCAGCTGATGAAAGCCATGATTAAATCGGGCGTGGACCTTGTTCCAATCAGCAGAATCGAAAAAAGTATCAAAAATCCCCGTTTTATAGAAAAAGTATTTTCTCCTGCGGAACAGGAATTGTTTGAATCCAGAAAATTTTCCCCTGCAACGATTGCCGCAAATTTTGCGGGCAAAGAAGCTTTCTCGAAATCGCTCGGCACAGGGGTAAGAGGATTTTCTTTAAACGAGGTCGAAATCCTTCGGGACGAGCTTGGCTGCCCTTACATTCGCCTTCTGGGCAAGGCCAAACAAGCGGCAGAAAGCAAAGGTCTCCAGTTTTCGGTCAGCCTGTCCCACACTGACACCGATGCAGTTGCGTTTGTTGTTGCTTATTCGCTAAAATAAATAACATTAAAGGGAAAGAGTTTCACTCTTTCCCTTTATAAATTAATTAAAAGATAATCCTTTTATTCGCAGGTGTTCTCACCCATTCGGAACATAATGCAAAGAAGAAGCCTTACAAAAGTAAAAAGCATCAAACTGAACAACAGACTTAATACTCCGAACAAAAATGGCCCCTGATCCGGAAATGCATAAAGGTCAATCGACAAAGTTACAATAGATGTCATAAAACAAAAAAGGGTTGCCAAGACCACGCAGTTTCCGCTTCGATGAAGTCCTCTTGAAACAGCTGTCGCTCCGTAGATCCCCGACACCATAATCAGAACGCCTTCAAACAAAAGCAACATACAGGAAACCCCGAATATAATCCATAAAAGGTTTTGGATTATCAGTGATTCTACATTAAAAAATACCCATCCGGCGATTAAACCAACGAGTATGCTTATTAATGATATGAGGAACCCAACCCCTCTTACACGACAAGGTAAGAATCCCATAACTTTTTCTCCTTTTACTTAAAACAAATGTTTTTATTACCATGCTTAAGCTGACAACAGATGTGATACAGGGCATCACATCAACCTATTTTATTCTCCGCTCTCTTTATTTGTACCGTTTTTGTGGTTTATAAAAAAAGTCAAACACTTTTCAGTGTTTGACTTTTTTAACTGTTGTTTTGCATCTCTTATCCGATTTTGATCGTCCAGCCGAACTTGTCTTCGACTCTTCCCCATTGAATTCCGGTCATCTCATCATACAATTTTTCAGAAATCCGCCCAATTTTATTGTCTCCGATTTCCATCACGATATCATCATATCTTAAATGTCCCACAGGAGATATTACGGCGGCAGTTCCTGTTCCGAATACTTCTTTCAGCTGACCATCCCGATATGCTTCTACAATTTCATCAATCGAAATGCGACGTTCAACAACTTTAAGTCCCCATGACTTCATCAGCTCAATGGAAGATTTTCTGGTAATTCCGTCAAGAATGCTCCCTCCGAGCGAAGGGGTAACTACTTCGTCTCCAATTACAAAGAAGATGTTCATTGCGCCAACTTCTTCAATATATTTGCGCTCTACCCCGTCGAGCCACAAAACCTGGCTGTAGTTTTTTTCTTTTGCCTCTACCTGTGAATTCAAAGAACTGGCGTAGTTTCCGCCTGTTTTCGCCATCCCTGTTCCGCCTTTTACGGCACGAACATAGTTGGTCTCCACATAAATCTTTACAGGATTAAGCCCTTCCGCATAATAGGAACCAACCGGCGAAAGAATGATCATAAACAAATAGTTGTGTCCCGGGCGAACCCCAAGATGAGGATCGGTAGATATGATAAAAGGACGGATATAAAGCGACGTGTCCTTTTGACGCGGGATCCAGTCTTTTTCAATATTTATCAGCTGTTTCAATGCTTCAAGCGCGAGTTCTTCATCAATTGCAGGAATCGAAAGCCTTTCGTTGGAAACGTTCAAACGCTTAAAGTTTTGATCCGGACGAAAAAGCTGAATTTCATCTTTTTCGGTACGATAAGCTTTTAGCCCTTCAAAGACCTCCTGCCCATAATGCAAACACATGGCAGACGGCTCAAGCGAAATCGGCGCATACGGGACGATTCTCGGGTCGTGCCAGCCCTCTCCCTTATCATAGTTCATAATGAACATATGATCCGTAAAGATCGTTCCAAAGCTAAGACTGCTTTCATCCGCGGGTTTAGCTTTAGGACTTTTTGTAAGTTCAATGGAGATTTTACTCATAAAGAGTCCCTCTTTCTATATTCAAAAATTTTATTTTCTTTATTTGATTATAACAATCTTTCAGGGTCTTTTCAATACAAAATACTTTATTTAGTTAAAGCCCCCGCTGAAAGCTTGTCCGAACAGTTCAGAAACAAGCGTGTAAAGACCTTTATTCTTTGGCAAAAAGAGCTCCGCGTCTTCTGACATAATTTCTTTGGCAAGATTCTGTGTGTGTTTTAGAACTTCCATATTCTCCGCCATGTTGGCGATTTTAAGCGCGGGAAGCCCATGCTGGCGTTCTCCGAAAAAATCACCCGGACCCCGAAGCTTTAAATCCTCTTCGGATATTTTGAATCCGTCAGAGGTTTTACACATCACCTTGAGTCTTGTCGCGGTCTCGTCCCCTTTGTGGTCCGACACTAAAATACAATAAGACTGATGTTCTCCCCGTCCGACTCGTCCTCTCAACTGGTGAAGCTGTGAAAGTCCAAACCGTTCTGCGTTTTCTATCAACATAATGACTGCATTCGGTACATCAACACCCACTTCGATAACCGTAGTGGAAACCAGCAAGCTGATTTTATTATCGGAAAAGTCTCGCATAATCTGCTCTTTTTGCTGTGCTTTCAGCCTTCCGTGCAAGAGTCCAACGCTGTAACCCACAAAATCTTCTTTGGAAAGCTTTTGCGCATAGGTTGTCACTGCATTAAGCTCGCTTTCGGTATCTTCTATAAGAGGACAAACAATATACGCCTGTCGCCCCTCATCAATATGCTCTTTAATAAACCCGAATGCCCTTGCTCTTTTTCTCGAGTCGATACAATATGTTTCAATCGGTTTTCTTCCTATCGGCATCTCGTCCACCACCGAAACATCCAAATCCCCATAAATAATCAGTGCCAGTGTCCTTGGAATCGGGGTAGCAGACATGATGAGGATATGAGGGTTATCGCCTTTTTGTGCCAGTCTGGAGCGCTGCTCAACCCCGAAACGGTGCTGTTCGTCGGTTACAACCAACCCGAGAGAATGAAACACGGTGCTGTCCTGCACCAATGCATGCGTCCCGATGACTAAATCGTACTGCCCTTCGGCAATATCACTTTTAAGCAGCGTCTTTTGCTTTGGCGTAAGCGAACCCGTCAATAAGCAAATTCTGATGCCAAGCGGTGAAAGAATCTTATTAAGCGTATGAAAGTGCTGCTCTGCCAAAATCTCGGTTGGCGCCATAAGTGCAGTTTGGAACCCATTTTTGGTACAGGCATAGCAAAGGGCAGCTGCAATCATCGTTTTCCCCGATCCAACATCTCCCTGAACCAGTCGGTTCATTGGTGTTTGTTCTTTCATATCGCTCAGCGCCTCGTCTATTGCTCTTTTTTGCGCTGAGGTGAGCTCATACGGCAAAGCTTCTAAAAATGCTGAAATATCCTTATCCAAAATCATGACCGACGAGCTCTTCCGATTGCGGGAACGAAGCTTCAAAAGACCTAGTTGGAGTGTTAAAAGCTCCTCGAAAACCAGCCGCTTCTTTGCAATCTCCAAAGCATTCTTATCTTTGGGAAAGTGAATGTTTTGGAGCGCGTAACCAATATGGCAAAGCCCATACCTTTCGGTAATCTCCCCTGGCAAAGGGTCAAACAGGTCATCTTTTATGAGTTCAAGCGCAGACT
>JARBTU010000148.1 GCA_029240015.1 Oscillospiraceae bacterium
AACAGAAAGTTTGATACCCCAACGCTTATTGAAGTTTGGAGAACAAGCCCATGGCTGTTTAATGGTAAAGCAACCAACATGTTTGATACGATTAAAAACTATTTCGCAAAAGATAAAGGATATACCGATGCCCAAATTCAAAACCTAACCGACTATGTTTTATCAATAGGCGCTGAGGGTGAGATTTATGGTGTTGAAAGAGTAAACCTTACCGACAAAATCGGTGTAGGCTCTTACAATGTTCTTGCACCGCTAAGCACAATCAACAATATTACTTTAAGAAGACAGTTTGATACAACCAAGGATGCAACAGCTACCTTTGAATTCTTTGATAAAAACGGCACATCCTTGAAAAAAGTGCAAAAAGATCTTGATAAGAGTATGTCGATGGATACGGCTGTAACAATGACAATTAATTATATGATTCCTGTAGGCGTCGAGGCCGGCGCATATTTAAAAGTATCTATCACAAACAGATCAAATTCTTCAGAGAAACTTGCAACTGATTACGTAATCAAATATAACGGTTAGGAGGTAACAGAATGAAACGTAATATAAAACTGATTTCCTGGATCCTTTCTCTTTCGATTGTTATCTCTATCTGTGTGCCGTTTAGCAACGCAATCGCTGCAAGTGCAACGGCTACAATCGAATGGCAGGCTCCTCTCGCTACCGCTATGAAAAGCGGCGGATCCTTCAATACTTTTAATTCCAGCTATCCGATTGCCGGTGACTGGTTGATTCAAGACTGTAAAGCAGCCGGCGATGTATCCACATCAGCAATTATGACAAATTCATCTACTTTTGCAAACGTTGTAAAAAAAGTGGATGCAACAGCAAGCAGTTCCGATTCAATCGATACACTTGTTGCAAAATATGCAGTTGCGGTTGAAAAACGTTCCGTGACGAGACTACACGATCTAATGACTAATGTGTCTACTCAATTTGTTGTTGTGAAAAACAAACAAATGGGTGGTTCTCACTATGCATATACAGAAAGTGTCAGTGATGAAAGATCAGGCAACAACGCACCAAAGGGGCAAGAATACGATTTTTATCCAAATACGGAAATGGTTCTTTTGACTCTTACCAAAACAGATGACCGCGTTGTTCGTTCGGAACAAAGTCTTTTGAAAAGCCCAAGCGGCATCATTCGTGATCCGGATGTTTCAGAAGACGGAACAACCGTACTTTTCTCTTGGAAACAAAGCACAAATGATGATTATCATCTTTATACTTTGGATTTAAGAACTAAAACTACAAAACAATTGACCTTTGGTCAAGGCATATCCGATACTGAGCCGAAATTCCTTCCAAACGGAAGCATCATATTCAGTTCAACCAGAATAATCCAATACGTTGACTGCTGGAAAATACCTGTATCTAATCTCTTTACTTGTACTGCAGAAGGAAAAAATATCACAAGATACGGATTTGATCAGGTACACACTACTTATCCTACTGTAACTTCCGATGGTCGGGTTCTTTATACAAGATGGGATTATAACGACAGAAACCAAATGTTCATTCAGGGTGTATTCCAAATGTTTCCTGACGGAACGAACCAAACTGAATTGTTTGGGAACAACTCAAACTTCCCAACAACATTGGTTCACACAACTGAAATCCCAGGTTCAGCTTCAAAGTATTTTTCTATTGCAACAGGACATCACACCTTGCAAGCAGGAAAACTTGTAAAGATTGATACCTCTAAAGGAAGAAACAATAAAGATTCTGTTGATTTTGTTTTTCCTGATGCATATTCTAACAAAAACGCAAGCACCGATGCATTTGGGCAACAAGGCGCACTTTACAAATATCCTTATGCTATTAATGAAGAACAGTTTGTTGTTTCCGCTGCATTAAACGGATGGTCGAATTCACAAGACGGTCAGCAGAAACGTGAAACTCCTTTTAACGAATATTATATGGACACCAACGGAAACCGTGAATTGTTAAGTGCTTTTTCAACAACTACGAAATCCGGGGCTTCTCAGATTGCTCCTGTGAAAACAAGAACATTATTTGAAAGACCAAGTATGGTGAACTACGGCGTAGATACCGGTACATATTATATCGGTAACATCTATGAAGGCGGCGGATTGAAAGATGTTCCTCAAGGAACTGCAAAACAACTCCGCATAGTAGCACTTGACTATCGTTCTTCCGCAATCGGTAAGACAGAACAAAGCAATGTTGGTTCCGGAACCCCCCACACACCTGTTGCGACGGGTGAAGGTACCTGGGACGTGAAACAGGTTCTGGGCGTCGTGGATATTGAACCAGACGGTTCTGCTTTGTTTAAAGTTCCTGCAAGGGTTCCGATTTACTTCCAGGTTCTTGACAAAGACGGTGAACTCATCCAATCGATGAGAAGCTGGTCTACTGTAATGCCAAACGAAACCTTCTCCTGTGTTGGATGTCATGAGGACAAAAACTCTGTTCCTCCTGCTTTGGCTACACCAACCATGGCTATGGCAAAAGGCGTGCAGGAAATTCAGCCTGAAGGATGGCAAGATGATGAATCCAATCCATACGGCGAAAGAGAAGGATTCAGCTATCTGAAAGAAATCCAGCCTATTTTTGATAAAAGCTGTATACAGTGCCATAGTGACACATCATCAGCCTATACAAGAGTAGGTGCCGATGCTTCAACCATTCAAGAAACCGTTCTAAGCAAATCAACCAAATGGAAATATACAACTACCGCCCCTGCAACCGGATGGTCCGCAAAAACTTTTGACAGCTCGGCATGGAGCGAAGACACTGCACCATTTGGTACAGTAACAACTACTCCAAAAGGTGTTAATACCACCTGGTCTTCAAGTGATATTTGGTTAAGAAATGAGTTTACTGTTAATAACTATCAATTTGATACTTATGAGTTCAAATTGAATACAGCATATACTCAGAATGCTGAGGTTTATGTAAACGGAACAAAAGTAACGGTTAACTCCGGAACTGTCAGCGCTTACACTGACTTTGCTATTCCTAAAAGCCTTATTGAAAAGGGTAAGAATACCATTGCAGTCAAAGTTTCCAAAGCAACTTCCGGACAATTCTTTGACTGTTCAATCATCGGTTCAAATCCTAATGCTACTACAAAATCTATTATCCCTATAAAATCAGAATGGCAATATAAACTGGATACTGCACCTGCTTCAAACTGGAGTACAGTTATTGATAACAGCAGCGGATGGAATTCAGGTATGGCACCATTTGGCAGTGAATATTCTCCTAACACTTCTTTTACAAACAATAAATTTTGGGTAAGAAAAGCGTTTACTTTGACTGCTGAAGATTTAAATAAAAACTTCTATTTAAATCTTGCTTATGACCAAGACCCACAAGTTTTTGTAAATGGTACTAAGATATTCTCTGTTGGAGGCTTTAAGACGACCTATACAATGTTTGATGTAACTTCATCCATCAAAAGTGCTCTCAAGATAGGAACCAATGTTATTGGTATTTATATTGATAACGGTAATGGAGACCAAGGTGGTAGAGGTGTTGACTGTGGGCTTATTGCGTCAGAAAATGTCAGCGTTTCAAAAGATCTTTTGCCTATAAAATCAGCTGGATGGAAGTATACTACTTCTGCTACTTCTTCTCCTATAAGCAACTGGTATACTGAATCCTTTAGTGATTCTTCTTGGGCAACGGGAACAGCTGCATTTGGAAAAGACGGCGGCGCTGCAACCCCGTGGACCGAACTAAATACAATCTATATCAGAAAAACATTTACAGTCGCTAATCTGAATGATGTTTTAAACTCAGATTTCTATCTAAACATTTTTTATGATGAATCTCCTAAAGTGTATTTAAATGGTCAATTAATATTCGAAGCGGCCAACTACAATCAACAATACGACGCTAAAAAAGTAACCGGTAAAGTGAAGGCTGCATTAAAACAAGGTACCAATGTGATTGCAGCATGCGCTACCAACACTACCGGCGGTCAGATGTTAGACTGTGGTATTTCATATTTGAAAAGAGGAGAGCATCCTGTTTCATTGTCAGGTCAACTATTGGCAAATGGCAATGCAAGCAGATACTTCCCACTTTCATATCTTGTTCTCACTGAATCAGGAATCACTGGCGATGTAATCGGTAAACCAACCAATGATAACTTAAACTGGATTGACTCGATGAGCCAGTGCGAAATGCTTGATCCTTACCAATATGGCTCTTCAAAGAGCGGTATTATCGACAGATTGAGAAACAACAGTGCTCATAAAGGGCTGGTTTCTGAAGATGATATCAGAAAGATTGCTGCATGGATTGATCTTGGTGTTCCACTTTGCGGCACATATGATGAGCTCAATAACTGGAGCAACAATGAAAAACGTGAGTTTGAAGAAAAAGAAAACAAACGGGCTAATTTCGAATTGGCTGATGCCGCTTCTGTTGCTGCCCGCGCTGGAAAAGTAGATGCTTCCAAGCAAATTGAAATTAAATACACAAGCGGTTCTACAACCGTTAAGTCTGTCAAAGACAGTGGTCTTGTTCAATTGTTTGTAACTAAACAATTTGCCACAGGTGATAAGATTACCGTGACCCTTCCTGCCGGTGAAAAGTATTTCTATTTCAATATTGACCAAAGGCTTGCAGAAACAATAATATATTGTCCTTCGGGAACATATGAATACACCGTTCCTGCAGATTTGAGCAAGCTGTTTCCTCAGACGATGGTCGCGGGGTCTGCTATTGCTTTCAGTAATTTAACTATTTCTGCAAAACTTCCTACCGAAAAAGAGCTTACAGAAAAAAGAAATCTTTCTGTAAACCCATATGACACCACAAATGCGTCAACGGCATACCCACACGCAACTGCTAAGAACTTCTACAATAATCAATCTGAATTTGCCCCAAGGAATGCAATTGACGGATTTACTGCGAACAAAGGTCACGGTAATTATCCTGTTCAATCATGGGGACCACAACTTGGCGACGATAACTGGTACCAAGTTAATTTCGGCAGAGAAGTTTATGTAAACGAAGTTGACGTAATCATCAGAGCTGATTTCCCTCATGATACTCATTATGTATCCGCTGTTTTGGAATTTTGTGATGGAACAACGCAGAATGTGAACTTGATTAAAACTGCTGATGCACA
>JARBTU010000149.1 GCA_029240015.1 Oscillospiraceae bacterium
ATTGATACAATTAACATTTGTTTAGATAACGATGTATGGGGGCGCAGGGCAGGTGAAAGAATAATTGAAAAGTATGCACAACGTGGATATAATGTTTTGGAGCAATATCCAACAGCAAAAGATTATAATAAAGACCTCACCAATTTCATTGAATTGGAAAATAAACCTATCATTGAAATACCTGATAAAGCAAGCAATTCCAAACGGGTATATGCTCATCTTGTTGGTACAAAGAAGCTGAATCAATCCCTGGTGCAGGAATATCAAAAAAGCGGATCTCTTTATCAGACTGAACGGACAATCGTTAAAAACAGCACACCTATGCAAATTACCGAAGCGGTATTCGTGCAGAAAGATAAGGACAATTTTCCAGTGTATGCTATTAAGGTTAATCTGAACTCTTCAGACAAATATGCTGATTTTAAAACAGAATATAAAAACACTGAACAAGCAAGAAGTTATTTATCCTTTAACGGTAAAAATAACAACTTGCTTGTTTTTAATAATCCGATCAGCATGATGAGTCATCAATCCTTTTTGAGAGATATGAAAAAGGAAGATGACTTTAATTACATTTGTGCAATAAAAAACATCCCTGAAGCTGTGAATCAATTTATTAAAGACAGTCCCCACATCACCGAAGTAACGGTGATGATTGATAAGACTGAAGCTCTCAATAATAAAACAAACCAAGTTGTTGATTACCGGGAGACGACTTTCAAGAAGCTCTTATCTACTGTGAAAAGCAAAATCATAAATGTGGTAAAACGGTATCCGACAGATATTGATCTAAACAGGGATTACAGGAAACAAAAAGAATCTATTCAACAAAACCAAGCTCAAAAACCTCAGGAACAAGGCTTGGAAATTGGATAAATACTAAAAAAATGAGTATAAAATATTGTGTTCGCATCAGAACACAATATTTTATATGCGAACCTCTGTTGAAGGCTGTGCCTTCAAGCTGTTGTAGGCGTGTGCGAACACGACTATTCCTGCCTTTCTCTTTACAGAGAGAAGGACTACCACAAAGTGGTAGTTTATTGGGCAAAGCCCAAGTTTTTATACGTTAAAAAGAAAAAACGCCCGCAGGCGGTTTTTAAAGGTGGCGATTTTTATTAGTAACCTAGTTTACATGTCTTTTCGACCCGACAAAGACACTTACGACAAAATTGGAAAGCTTGCACTCGACAATCACACTTCTAAATCTGAAATGCTCAGGAGGTTGGTAGACTTAGCATTGGACAAAGAACTTGCAAAAGGGTCTATAGATTTTATCAGAGAACAGATCCATGATGAAATCAAAAGTATCTGTATGCCGCAGTTTGAAAGATTAGCAAAGCTGTCAGCAAAAATCGGATATCAGACAATACCTAACTTTTATCTACTTATACATATCATGTCTCAACTTTTGCATCCTGATAAGAGAGAAGTTTTTGACGATATGGTACAAAGATCAAAGATGATGTCAATTGCATATCTGAAGCTCTCTGAAAAAGAATTTGCAGAGTTTAATCAAAACATTGATAAAGCAATAGAGTTATTAGATTTTAAATAATAACCATTTTGAAAAAAGGAGGTACGACTATGGGAATTACTAAAACAGCAGAAATGACTGAGTTGATTTTAACCGACGCCGATTACGAGTGCATTGAAGAAATGGTTGACTTTTATGAAATCAGTCGTGAACAGGCACTTGAACGTTTCCTTTCAGGAGACATTGATGGTGTTGCTGACCAAATTGATTTTGATTAGAAAATATATTGTTAATGAGAGAAGTGATAGCTGATAACAGTTTCCACTTCTCTTTTTTATTGAAGGGGATGGTGGATATCAGCTCATTGGTTTTTAAACAATGGATCTATCAACCGAATCGGTCAGGTACTCCAAAAGCTATTTCAGGAATGATGAATTACATCGCCACTCGTCCGGGGGTGGAGTTAAATTCAATCCCTTTGGAGGATGAGCTGACACTTGCTCGTAATCCTGACGAAGTAACCGATGGGCGTTTTGTTGACTATATGGCTACTCGCCCCGGTGTTGCGGAAGATGACGATATCGGTCATGGTCTTTTCGGAAAAATGCTCAATATGAAAGAACAATCCAATATTGAAGACTTAAGTCTTGCAAGGGGGTATGTGGAAAATTTAGCTCATAAAAAAATAACCGTATTTAATGCAGTTATTTCTCTGAAAGAGGAGGATGCCATTGACAAGGAAATTACAAAAAAGGAGGATTGGGAAAACCTCATTAAAGATAACATTTATGACATATCAAGAGAAATGGGTATCCCTCCACGCTCCTTAGAATATTGCTGTGCGGTACATATGGAAAAAGGTCATCCGCATTTGCACTTGATGTACTGGAACAAAGAACAAAAAGCCGGTATCAATTTTATTCAGCCGGCGCTGTCAAACAGTATTCGCAGGAAGCTGATCCGAAACTTATATGGAGAGGAACTCAAGGAGGTGCAGCAGGAAAAGGATACAATTAAAAAAGAAATCATGAACATGATTGCCGGAGAGAATCCATCTGTCCTGAATGAACAAAAGAGTATTTTTAAAAATTTATCATCAAAGGAGATGTATAAGTTAAGTCAGATTTATAAGGAAAATAAATTTAAAAAGATTCTCAACCGAAGAGTCGCAACAAAGCAGGCGGTCGGATTTGCTTCTGATATTCTAACAATACATAAGGAAATTAGAAAAATATATCCGAAGGGAGCATTTAAGTATCAATACCTTCCTGAACAACTCAAGGATCAGTTAAGCCAACTTACAGGCAAGATATTGATATCCAATCCTGATATTGCGAAGGAATATAAAAAATATTTAAGTACAGTCCAAAAACAAGCAGAATTTTTTGGAGGCAAGAAAAACGTCAAAGAATATGTTCGCAAAGCTGATTATGAAATCAAGAAAAACATCTCAAATAAGATTCTAAGCGTAATCAAAGACTTACGAAAGCTTGAGAATACTTCCCTTTATACGCATAAAAAAGAACTGAAGCAAAATCAGATTCTTGTGGCAAAGACAGTTTCGCTCATGCAGGATGTTCTAAATTCTGTTTGCACCAAGACTGATGATGTCAATAAGTCTATGCAAAGTACAAAAGGATATAACGACATGTCCCAAGCTCAGAAAGCGGAGCTTCGGAAGAAGCTTAAAGACCACTCGTTGGAATGGGGTGATTAATATTAAAAGGTACAAGGTAATTATTGTAGCGATATTTCTTTTTCTTTCAGCTTCCGGGGCAGCACTATTTTCCAACTTCTTTATAATGACCATTAAGCAACGTCCGATGGATATTTTAAAGTGGGAAGCTTTCATTGGCAGTGTCACAACTGATTTCAGGCACTTGTTTTTCCTACTCATTGCTTTCGTTCTATCTTTTATCGGATTAATGTATACAACTTTTTCTCAACCGAAATTAAAAAGCAATGATAGCGAAATGATTGAGCTGACTCCAAAAATTCAAATTCCTAAACCTGCAGGTCAGAATCAGTACGGCAGCGCAAGATTCTCTACAGAAGAAGAACAAAATAATTATTATTCAAGGATTGAACTGAAATCCAATAGTCCTTTAATAAAAAGCTTGCTTGAAGAAGGAAAAAAGGATTATGAAAGCATTGCAACTGGTGAAGCAAGAGAGATTTATCCTTTGGCCCAAGTAGAATTACTTGATTGTTCAGGAGTTCCTGTAGCGTTCTACAATTCTAAAAATAATGAAGTTATCAAAATCATATCAGAGGATTGCAATACCATCTGTTTTGGTGCCACTCGTTCTGGAAAGTCAAGAACACTTGTTATTCCAAGCATTGGTTTGATGGGATTATCGGGTGTAGATATGATAAATTCAGATCCAAAAGGTGAATTACTTCTCTACACTGAACCATTTTTAAAACGTCTTGGATATAAAGTTTATGCATTCGACTTTAAGAATCCAAATAAAAGCATTCGTTATAACTTTTTGCAGTTTATTATTAATGCGATTAATAAAGGTGATATTTCAGGAGCAATTTCTTGTGCGTGGGATTTTGTAGACAGCTTGGTTAAAGAACCCAAAACGGGCGAACCGCTTTGGTCAAACGGTGAAAAAGGATTGTTGGCAGCAGCAGCCATGCAAGTGGTTTTTGATAATTCTCCTTATGGGTTAAAATGGCAGTATCCAATGGCTTCACCTGAAGAAATAAAAGAGCTTTATGAAACAAAACATAAGCACTTCCAAACGTGTGTTAATTTATATTGCTACATTTCTGAGATGACAGAAGAAAACCCTTTAACAAAAAAGCTTTGGTTAGAAGATATTATTAGTGTTCTTCCCGACACTCATCCATCTAAAATGATTATGAGAATTGCACAAAGTGCACCTTCCCGGACAAGAGGAAGTTTTATCACTTCTGCACTTGCAACCCTGAAACTCTTTACAGACCCTAATATTGCAGATATTACAAGCAGTACGGATGAGGGATTAATTGATCCCGATGTTAAGAAAGCAATTTTCATCATTTTACCCGATGAGAAGAAAACCTATTATTCTCTCGCAAGCTTGTTTGTGAATCAATATTATCAATTTCTTGTAAATGTCGCAGACAGTCAAGGTGGTCGCTTGAGCAGAGATTTTAAATTCAACATGGATGAGATAGGAAACTTTACTCAGATACCATTTTTTGACGGTAAACTTACAGTTGGGAACGGAAGAGGAATTCATTTCAATCTTTACTTGCAGTCTCGTGATCAACTGGTCGATAAATATGGGAAAGAGCTTGCAAATATTATATTGGATAACTGTCACTATTGGATTTATCTTCGCTCTGCAGGAGAAACTTCAAAACTCTTTTCAGAAAAGTTGGATAAATACACTGTCATGGCAGGCTCTTCTTCTAGCTCTATTAGTGATAACGGAACTATTAATTCCAAACTGTCTGGAAGTTCTTCATCTTCTAAACAATTAACTGGGCGTGACCTTTTAACTAAAGGCGAAGTAGAAAAAATTGAAAGACCTTACCTATTGACTTGGACTAATGGTTGTAATGCTATTACACAAATTCCGGATTTAAGTAAATGGAATTTTAACACTATGTTTGGGTTGGGTGA
>JARBTU010000150.1 GCA_029240015.1 Oscillospiraceae bacterium
ACTGTATATATCATACGCAGCTACCTTAATCTCATTTTGTTTTCCAGGAACAAAATGAGTTATAAGGACTTTCGCCTTTTCCTTTTTTTCTTCCTCCCAGAACTTTACGTTCTCTGTTTTATACCACTTCCCGTTAAGAAAAACTTCAAAACGGTTTAACTCGTTTTTAGATTGTGGATAATCAAATGTGATAGTCCCTAATATTCCAGCATTTTCAACAACATTTAAGTTCCCATTGTCAGAAAAAACCGGGGCTTGTGTATTTTTTTGGGATTGTTCATATGGAAGACTGATTGTTCTGATTTGGACCCATTCATTTCTAATATGGTCAAAACCTTTAATCACAATCCTGTCAGTGTAGACATCGGTGAAAATACTCTGAGAAGCATCAGATATTAAATCGCTCCCATAGTAAACCATAAACGTGGAAGCCGTGTTGACCATTGTAAAATCGCCTTCATAAATAGAATTTACATGCTCCACTGTTCTGTGGCTGTGCCCACTGTAAAGAACAATCTGCGGATACTTCTTTAATATTCCTTTGAGCCTTTCATCTCTTTCATAATTGATATATCCGCTTCCGTACACCGTGTTACTAAGCGGCTGATGACACATAAGAAAAATCGGTTTGGACGGATCTGCTTGTGCAGCTTGGCTGAGCGTCTGCTCCAACCAAGTATACTGCTCTTCAGACATTACAAGATTATCCTCATACTCTTTATTGGTCACTCGAGAAAATTCCGACCCTATTGTAATAAACTGATATCCTTTTACCTCTTTTTTATAATATACTTTCCCTCCGGAAAGTCCAAACTGCTGAACAAATCGACTGGTGTAATCCTGATCGTTTGCTATAGGCGCGGTCACTGTAGGACGTGCACTTTCATAAAACTCATGATTGCCTATCGACACAAAAATCTTGCTTCTGTCTATTTTCTTGGAATCAAGAATATTGCTCACCTTTATATATTCACTCACTGCACCACTATCTGTTATGTCACCGACAAGAGCAAGCAAGTCATAATTAGGCATATATCTCAAATGATTGTCAAGGGCTTTTTCAAACCTTGCATTGGCTGTTACGCCATTAACATGCGTATCACTCATTGCACCGAAACTCAACAAAGGCTTTTCTGAGGATGAAACTTCAAACCATACATTTTTGGAAAGCTTGGAGGTCCCTCCGTTTTTGTATGTAATATCACAATCAATTTTAATGCATATGCCGCCGGATTGCTCACTCGAAAATTCAAAACCATATTGATTTTTACTCTCAAGTTCAGGGCTTTCAATTACGCTAATCTCTCCGGGCCCTTGGATGATCGAGGCGCTATACGTCGCCTGCGCTCCTTTTCCCGCGCTTGTTTCATATCCGATGACAAAATTAACGGTTTCTTTTTCTTTCAACCCGGTTTGCAATTTCTTACTGGTGGAAACAACAAGTTTTGCGCTCGTCGTTTCAGCAGCGAAAGCAACCAAAGGAATAATCATTATCATGTTGCACAAAACTAATGTCAATGCTATGAATTTCTTAATGTTTTTTTTCATGGTATAAAAATTAGAGAATGCTAAGCAGTTTTTGCTGGAGACAGCATGTCAAAATCGAATAATTCGCAATTCTCTTTCATTCCCCCCTATATCATATTATTATACACCATTGCTTGTTTTATTTCATTAGTTTATATTCAAAATTAATATTTTAAATTTATCCAGTAAAAAACACTCGGTTGCAGTTGTTGCAACCGAGTGTTTTTTTATCTGATAAAAAATCTTTTATAGTTTAAGGATAGCAAGCATTACAAAGTTTAGGATGAACAATAACGTAGAAATAATAAGAATAGGATTTAATTGTTTTACCTGACCTTTGCAAATCTTAACGAGGCAATAGAAGATGAATCCTGCTGCGATTCCATATGAAATGCTGTAGCAGAATGCCATAAACACACCTGCAAAGAAAGCCGGGATTGCTTCGTCTAAATCATCCCATTTGATTTCTTTGAAAGAGGACATCATCATGATACCAACAGCAATTAAAGCCGGAGCCGTTGCAGCTGCAGGAATTATTCCTACAATAGGAGCAAGAACGATACAAATAAGAAACAGTATTGCTGTAATTACACTTGTAAATCCTGTGCGTCCGCCAGCGCCAATTCCTGCTGCGCTTTCTACATATGTAGTTGTATTGGAAGTACCAAAAACAGCACCAATCGATGTAGCAACTGCGTCAGCACAAAGTGCTCTATCCATTTTGGATTTGAAGCCACTGCTGTTTTCCATTGCTTTTTCATCTTCAGCACTGAAGATGCCGCTTCTGCGTCCTGTACCAACAAAAGTACCAATGGTGTCAAAGGTATCGGATAAACTAAATGCAAAAATTGTTACCAATACAAGAGGAATTTTAGATGCGTCAGTAAATAAAGAACCTGCTCCCTCTGCGCCAAAGGCTGCGCCAAAGGTTGTTCCTAATTCACTAAAGGATTTGCCTATATCCGCGGTAGTGCTAAATTTAGAAAAATCTATGAGTCCTAGACTAGCGCCCATATTATCACCAATCAATGTTGCAATAATTCCAATTAGTGTTGTACCGATAATACTGATTAATATAGCTCCTCTTACTTTAAGAACCAATAAAACAGCCAACAAAAGAAGTCCTACTAAAGCAAGAATAACCGCTGGATTATTAAATGAAACAAGTGCAGGAACTGCACTTGAACTTGCAACAACCGTTCCGCTGTCAAAAAGCTGATAGGTGCCTGGATCAGATGTGAACTTTAAAAATCCCCCATCCTTAAGTCCTATGTAAGCGATAAAGATACCGATTCCTCCGCCAATTGCATGTTGGATGCTGGAAGGAATGGCCTTAATAATCGCTTTTCTGATTTTTGTTACGGTGATAATAATATTTATAATCCCGCAAAGAAAAACCATAAACAAAGCTTGCTGCCATTTAAAGTTTAACCCAAAACAAACCGTAAATGTGAAAAATGCGTTGAGCCCCATTCCCGGAGCCTGTGCATAAGGAACATTTGCAAAAAGACCCATAATCAAGGTGCCGATTGCAGCTGCAATGATGGTTGCTAAGAATACGCCGCCCCAGGGCATCCCTGTTTTGGATAAGATAATCGGGTTTACAACGATAATGTACGCCATTGTGAAGAATGTTGTGAAACCGGCAACAACCTCAGTGGACAATTTTGTGCCATTTTCTTTAAACTTAAAAAAGCTTTCCAACATAAAAATACTTCCTCCTGTTTTTTCAGCCATACTTTTTGACTTTAATTAGTTAATATATTATTAAGTATATTTTATCAAAGTGTAAAAATCAAGAAGAATGTTCACTTTTTGTTTTAATAAATAAAAATTTGTCATTTTCACGAAAAAAACATACTAAAATATAATATTTTTAACAATTTGCTTTGAAAACGAAGAAAAGATTAGGTCGAAAGGCCTAATCTCCTCTTTGTTTTCATATGGAAATCCATTGATTCAGAGCTTTTTTTAACTGCAAAAATATTCGGACTCTATTGGGAATCATCTGGTCGTTCTTTTTAATCAGCTTTTCCGCTTTATTGGGAAGATCTAAATTTAAATTATAAATATTTCCAAATATATTTATTTCAGCCTGTTTATCGTCATATTTTACTGCATACAAAGCTAGTTCTTTTCCCTTAATTACTTTTTCATTGTTTGATATGGTAATATATGAAAAGGATATCCCGCTGCAAATCAACAATGTAATAGCAAAGGATAATAAAAAAGTTCTTGTGTGGTTCTTCATTCATTTCCTCGTTTTTTATTTTAATGCGTTTAATGTTTTAACCAATGATTTTCCTACGAGTTGCCCCGTATAGACAGCTTCATCCAGACTATTTGCGCTTGACCCCATTTCTAATAAAATCGAACCTGTCGTCAGGTTTTGATTGTACTTCCTGTAGTCAAACAATATCGGTCTTGTAAGTCCTTTGTAGTCGCCTTCCATTTGGGACTGCAGCATAGAAGAAAATCTTAGGTTTTTGAAATAGTTTGGATAGTTCATTGTTCCGTCGTCACATCCGGATATAATCATAACCTGCGCCGCGTTTTTTCCGTTGATTTTTACCACAGGTGCTATTCTGGTGCCGTCCTGCTGTTGAATCGCATCTCGATGGACGTCCAAAACAACCTTAATACTCGGATACTTTTTAAGATAGTTTTTGACCGTCACTACCGAACGGTCATACGATCCTGTATAAGATGGATAGTCATGTTTGGTGGTATCATGCAGCACTCCTATTCCTGCTGACTTAAGTTGTTTTTCAATTTCGTCTGCTACCCTGACCATATTTTTATTATTATCTGTCGATCTTGAGTTATACGATTTGTCATAAAAGTTTCTGGCGGTCGGTTCATAGCTTTCGGTCGTATGTGTATGCATGATTAACACTTGCGGGGAGGATCCTTTTGTAATCTTAAAAACAGGCTTTTGAGTAACTTCTGCTTTAATTTTATCTACCGAAAGTTTCGTAACATTTTTAATATACGCTCCGTTTTTAAGAGGAACATAAATACTTGTGCTCCCTGCCGTGTAGTGTTTTCTTATGACGGTTCCGGTATTTTTAGGCTTACTTGTAGAAGAAGAGGAAGTAAGCGCCGTTTGAGAGGATGTCTTTTGTGAGCTTGTAACTTTTGAGCTTGATGGCTCCGCACTGGATACAAAATCCGAGCTTTGTGAATTTGAGGCATCAAGCGTCACATTGTCTGTGCTGGTTGTTGTATTAATTGCGTCATTTATCAGCAAAGCCCCACCTTCGGGCATCGAAAATCCTGCAGAAATAATTGCGGCCTTAGATGCCGCTACGCTTAAATATGGAAGTGATGCTATCATAAGCTTGAAAAGCGTTGGCACCATTACCAACACCAAAAGACAGCACGCGGCTTTTTTGTATTTGTTTTTTACTCTTGTCCTCATTCTTTTTTTACGCACTCTTTTCACCTTCTAATTTTGATATACATTATTGTTATATTGTATAAAAACAAGACTACAATAATATATATGCTTTTGGGCAAA
>JARBTU010000151.1 GCA_029240015.1 Oscillospiraceae bacterium
AGCTGGGCTATGATTATGACGATGCTGTTGATTACGCGGTTGCCGCCTGTTGGGAGTTCATTGTACCGAATTGCGCAATGGATATCCCCAATATCATTACTTTGAATTTCCCTAAAGTAGTCGATAATGTAATTCGCAATACAATGACGGAATGTGATTCTTTTGAACGACTCATGGCGAATGTTAAAATTGAAATAAAAAATGAAAGTGAGAGGCTGATTGAACAGGCAAACCAAACCCAATTAACTCCTTCGCCCTATATGTCATTATTTATAGACTGTTGTTTGGAAAAAGGGCAAGATATATCTCAAAATGCAGCCAAATACAATAATTACGGGTGTCATGGTGCTGGTATTGCCAATGCAGCGGATGCACTGGCGGCAGTGAAAAAGACAGTTTATGATGATAAAGCGATTAATAAAAAGACAATTCTGAATATGTTGGAAAGTGATTTCGATGGGTATGAGGAACTTCATCACAAGTTATTGGATTGCCCCAAAATGGGAAACAATGACCCGTATGTAGACGAAATTTCCTGTGCTCTGATGGACACCTTCTCTAAAGAAATGAATGGCCAGAAAAATAACCGCGGTGGAATTTTCAGAGCAGGTACGGGCAGTGCGATGGAATATATGTGGAGTGCGAAACAAGTGGGCGCTACCGCAGACGGTCGAAAAGCATTCCAACCGTATGGCTCCAGCTTTTCACCATCCCTGACGGCAAGATTAAAAGGCCCATTGTCATTAATACAATCTTTTACGAAGTATAATATGAAAAACATTATCAACGGCGGTCCTCTTACGATAGAAATACACGACACAACATTCCGTAATGATTTGGGGCTCCAAAAGGTCGCACAGTTGATAAAGATATATATTGATTTAGGCGGGCATCAGCTTCAACTGAATTCCATCAGCCGGGAGCGTCTTCTGGATGCCCAGAAACATCCGGAAAGATACCCAAATCTAATCGTACGCGTCTGGGGTTGGAGCGGATATTTCAATGAGCTTGACACAGAATATCAGGATCATATTATACGCCGAACCGAATTTTCAATATAAGTTGCATTTACAGAAAATAATCCTAATATTAATCAAAAAAGCTTCTTCACCAAAGTGAAAAAGCTTTTTTGTATATTTTGCATATAAGATATTTTATTCTTCCATATTCTTCGATTTTTCAATAACATCCTGCTCTAAGTTGGACGGCAGCTGATCATAGCGTTCAAAATCAAACGTGAAATATCCCGCTCCCTGTGTCATCTGTCTTATCAACATGGTAAAATCATGCATTTCAGCTGACGGGACTTCTGCTTCAACAAGCGTCATGCCATCTTCCGCAGGGTTCATTCCTAAGACTTTTCCTCTCTTTTTGTTCAGCTCTCCCATAAGGTCCCCCGTATTTCCATCCGGCACGACGGCTTTTAGCCTTCCTATCGGCTCTAACAAAACCGGTGATGCCTGTGGAATGCCTGAACGATATGCCAAAGCCGCAGCCATTTTAAATGACATTTCAGAAGAATCCACAGGATGATATGAGCCATCCACCAAAGTGGCTTTGAGCCCCACCACAGGGTATCCTGCTAAAACGCCTTTTTGCATGGAATCTCTCAGTCCTTTTTCAACTGCAGGAAAAAATCCCCGCGGAACAGAGCCGCCGAAAACCTTTTCTTCAAAGTTCAAATCTTCGCTGTCACAAGGCTCAAATTCAATCCACACATGCCCAAACTGTCCGTGTCCGCCTGTTTGTTTTTTGTGCTTTCCTTCCACCTTTACTTTCTTACGGATTGTTTCTCTGTATGCAACGGTCGGTGGGTCAAGATATACCTCCACGCCAAACTTTGTCATAAGTTTTGAGATGGCAACATCCAGGTGCTGGTCTCCTAATCCTTTCAATATCTGCTCATGCGTTTCGTTGTTGATTTCGAACCCTAAAGTCAAATCTTCTTCAAGAAGTCTATGCATCCCTTGAGAGATTTTGCTTTCATCCCCTTTGGATTTCATTTTTATCGCCATGTTATAACAAGGATTCGGGAACTTCGGAGGGGTAATTTTGACCTTGGCAGAGAGATCACACAAAGTATCCCCTGTATTCGCACTTAATTTGGTCACAACTCCAATGTCTCCCGCAATAATTTCGCCCATATCCTCCTGCTTTTTCCCTTTTACACTGATAATTTTTCCTATCTTTTCACTTTCTCCCGTTGTCATATTAAACAGTACACTGTCTTGAGAAAGTTTCCCCGAAACTACTTTAAAAAACGACATCTTCCCAACAAACGGGTCTGCAATTGTCTTAAATACATAGGCAACAGTTGGTTTTGTGGAATCACAAGCAATTTCAACGCTCTTTCCATTGTCATCCACTGCATCAGACTCGGTTAGTTCACCCGCATTCGGAAGAAGATTTACAATCCCATCCAGAAATAAGTCTATGCCGGATAGATCAAACGATGACCCGCAGAACACCGGATAAATTTCCCCGTTCTTGACGCCATTATGTATCCCTGTAACCAGTTCGTCATGGGTGAATTTTTCGCCCGAAAAGTATTTTTCAAACAAAGCCTCATCCGTTTCCGCAACGGCTTCGCTGATTGCGTTTATAAGACCTTCCAGCCTGTGCTCCGTGTTTGGAATAGCCACCTCTTTGGCATTTCCTTTATCGTCGTATTGATAAGCTTTCATCTCTATCAGATTTATGTAGCTTGAAACCTTTGAATTTTCAACGAATGGAACAACTATCGGGCAAACCGATGGCCCAAACGCAGATTTTAACTCTTCCAGTACTTTGTAAAAATCAGAATTCTCCCGATCCAGCTTCGTCACAAAAAATGCACATGCCTTTTTGTTTTCCTGTGCAATCTTTTTTGCCTTTTTAGCACCGACTGTCACTCCCGACTTTCCCGAGACCGCAATCACGATGCTTTCCGCCGCTTTGGCTCCTTCATAAAGTCCTGCGGCAAAGTCAAACATTCCGGGTGTATCAATTATGTTAATTTTATATTCTTTATATTCAAATGGCGCAACGGATAAAGAAAGCGTAGCTTTTCTTCTAATCTCTTCGGGGTCATAGTCAAGAACGGTGTTCCCGTCCGAAATCTTCCCCAACCTGTCAGTTGCTTTGGCGAAAAACAGCATGCTTTCCGCAAGCGACGTTTTTCCGGATCCTCCGTGCCCTGTAATAGCGAGATTTTTAATTTTGTCCGAGTTGTATTGTTTCATACTGACCGCCATTTCTCCGCACGATATGATTTTTGAAGAAAGCTTTTCCCAACGCTCCGCGCGGAAAGCATTTGGGCCCTATTTTGCCAAAGCAAAAGCCAAAAATATCTCCGCATAAAATCATACCATCTTGACCGGCGGAACCTGATTTTTTTGACTCCTGTTGCCTGCAAAACGAGAATGTGTAGATTGTCCATATTTTTTTACATTTGTTTAATTATTATATCATATATTCCCTAAAAAAGCCATCAGAAAAATAAAAAACCACATAATCAAGATGTAGAAAATCATCTTGATTATGTGGTTAATTTTAACAACATCACAGTTGTTTTATCTTCATAGTAATCATCGTTACGACAAACCACGACAATTGGAACACAAATAGCAGTAAAGTCGTTAACTGGCTGAAATCTCTTAAAAAGCTGAACACAGCAAGCAGTCCATATCCCACAACCATTGATGCCGCTTGAACAACATTCCCTATCATCATCATCGATTTCATTCTTTTGGCTACGACTAATCCCGTTATATAGGAAAAGAATGCTCCGTTGTTTACGACACTCGAACTCAATTGAGGTGTTTTTTGTGTAATCTCGCTGTAATGGGAATGAAGCCTTGCCGGCATGATTTTAAACATCTCTTTAGGAACATCAAATACTATCGCCAGCTTATCCCTCGTTAAAACAGCATCCACACTGTTCACGACCAAGAACACATCATTTTGCTCAAGTTTTTTAAGTGCGTCTTTAACCTCGGGCATGGCTTTGAACCCAATTACAAAGACCGCCGTAAGCTCCCCGGCTGTTGAAAGATATATCAGCTCGTTTCCCTCCGAGATATATCTTTCCTCATAATCTTTGGAGGGCACGTCCACCCCGTGGTTCAGCATCAGCTCTCTTGTTCCAATCAAAACCCGCTTGTTTTCCACCCAAGCACTGAGTCCCATCGTGTCTTCATAAAGAATATTGTCAACTTTCTTTAAAAGCTCGGTCTTATGTGCTATCACCTGCATAAAAATATCACTTAAAATACTTCTTGCACTGCACGCAACACTTGCGGCATCTAAGATGGCTTCATCAATCCGCATTCCGCTGAAAGTCTTGATTCCAAACAACGTAACCGCTCCATGAGGGAACAAATCCTTGGCATGAATGATGGTGGCGTTTGTTTCGGAGAAGTCTTCGGCACTTTTGTATCCTAAAATGGCACATCCGTATTTATAGAGTTTTTTTGCCGCTCTTTTAAGGGGTGCGTTCACAACAAACAAGTGTGATAAAGGAGAACAAATACAAATTGTTGCTGTAAAAGCTGTTGCCGCGACATAAATATCACGCATTACAAATTGCATCGCAATAAATAAAATCAGCGCGGCACCAAGAGAAATCGGAACCAAAAATTTGCTGATTTTGTCCGAAGCATCTTCGCCATAAGAGTAATACATAAAGTCTGTCAAAAAATCCGTTCTTTTGTTATACGCAAGGCAGGGCATGTCGTTGATAAGTCCTCTTGTATATCCGGAAGCTTCTGTATCATCTTCCATCACCAAAACACCATATTTTTTATATTCAGAAGAAACCAGTTTAAAATTAAGCTGTGCCCTGCTTACAATCAAAAGCTTCCCAATCGTGTTGAACAAAAGGACAAAGATGGCTATAACCGAATACAGGTGTACGTTTTCATCCAAAAGCTTATAAGGATTTATCGCAATCATGATATTTTGAATTAAACAAATAAGTGTAGTCAGTGCGGGGATCGCATCCCTTTCGGGCAATACAGCATGGGATCGGCACTTTGATCAATCATATCAGAAATATTTACAAAGCGAAAGACATTTAAAACAACAATCCCGAGTGCGACGATGCCAACGAGCAGCAAAACGCCCATACGGAGCAACAAGCTTGTTTTCAGCTCTTTAATATCAAGAAGAATTGCAGGAATATCCTCCGGCGAATGCAAGTCATCCGTTTCTTCTTTCTTTGGAGGCGCTTGTACGGACGGTTTTTTCTCGTTCTCTTTCTGCTGACGGGAACCTTCCATAACAAATTCTTTCTTTTGCGGTGCTTTATCAAAGAGAATGGTTTTTTCATTTTCTTTGTTTGTTTTTATCGCTTGATCTTCATGCTTCGCCAAAAAATCTTTATCCAAAACAAACCGTTTTTTATCAGTTAACGGATAATTCAGTGAAGCAAATTCAGCCTCGTTTTCTTTTTTAAGTTCACTCTTTTTTTGATTTCCCCGGGATGGCTCTTTTTTCAGCATGATTTCGTTCAGCAAAGAGTCAATATCAACCTCTTTTTTCGGCTCTGAAGTCTTAGAAGGCTTGCTGTTTAGCTGAACTTCACTTAATATATTGTCCACAGAAAATTCGTCTTTTTTTCCGCCCATTAAGAAAAACCTCCGTTCATCACAAAATCAAATCAGAATATTATTTATTTCTCGCTTTTATTCCAAGCCTCTGGCGTGCTATTTCATACATTAATATGCCACCTGCAACAGATGCGTTGAGCGAATTCACTTTCCCGCACATTTGAAGCGTCACGACAAAGTCGCATTTTTCCTTAATCAGTTTGGTGATTCCTTTTCCTTCAGAACCAATCACAAGCGCCACCGCTCCGTCATAATCAAGCTCACACCAAGTTTGTCCATCCATGTCCGCCGCATACACCCAAACCCCTTTTTGCTTAAGCTCGTTTATGGTTTGAACCAGGTTAGAAACACGCGCAACCAGCATATGGCTCACCGCACCCGCACTGGTTTTATAAACAGTGGAGGATAAAGACGCTGACCTTCTCTTAGGGATAATAATCCCGTCCGCCCCGGCAGCCTCGGCCGTTCTGATGATTGCGCCAAGGTTATGGGGATCTTCTATTTCATCCGCAATGATAATAAAAGGCTGCATCCCTTTTTGTTCCGCATGGGCAAAAATATCTTCCACCGTCGCATATTCTGCAACAGCAACTGTTGCAACAACTCCCTGATGCGAAACGCC
>JARBTU010000152.1 GCA_029240015.1 Oscillospiraceae bacterium
CATGGAAAACGGAATCAATGATATTGGCGGCGCGGCATTGCGATTTGCCGTAAGTAATTTAAAAGAAATGCAGTTTTTGTCCCGCATACTGCCTTCATTAAAAAAAGATGCACGGTTAAGAGAAAAAAGCGAAAAAGAAGGTCAACATATTCCACCATTTTTGATAGCAAGCATTCCATCTCAATGTAATTTGCATTGCACAGGCTGTTATTCGAGAGCGGATGGCTCTTGTGAAGACGTATGCTCAAGCCGTGATATGGCTGCAGGGCAGTGGGCTGATATTTTTAAACAAGCAAAAGATGTTGGCATTTCATTTATATTACTTGCAGGGGGAGAGCCTATGCTCCGCAAGGACGTCATTGAGCAAGCAGCACTATTTCCCAAAATAATCTTTCCTATTTTTACGAACGGAACACTTATTGACGATAAAGCACTTGCGATGTTCGATAAGCATCGCAATCTGATTCCTATACTCAGTATTGAAGGAGAGGAAACCGAAACCGATTCCCGACGGGGAGCAGGGGTGTATAAGCAGGTTGATAATAAACTGTCTGAGCTGAAAAAACGTGGGATTTTATACGGCTGCTCTATCACCGTTACTAAAGAAAATATAACCGATGTAGCGAGCAAAAGCTTTTTGGAAGGTCTGCAAAAGAAGGGCTGTGGAATTGCTTTTTATGTAGAGTATGTCCCTGTTGACGAACAAAGCAAAGATTTGGCACTGTCAGAGTCTGGGCAGCAATGGTTAAAAACACAAATGGCATTGTTGAAGAAAGAGTTTCCAAAAACCGCAATTATTTCTTTTCCCGGTGACGAGGAAAAAATGGGAGGATGCCTCGCGGCAGGACGTGGATTTTTCCATATTAATTCTGCAGGTGGAGCGGAACCCTGCCCGTTTTCCCCTTATTCTGACACCAACTTGCAAAACCAAACCATTCTGCAGGCATTACGCTCGCCTTTATTTGTTTCTTTGAATCAACAGGGGATTCTTACACAGCCACATACCGGTGGCTGTGTGTTGTTCGAACAACAAAAAACAGTACAGGAACTTGCCGCGCAATAATAAAAAACTGTAATGAAAAATAGCTATGACCAATTTTGTTGGTCGTAGCTATTTTTTTATCGTAGGGCTTAACAGTTGATAAAGATAAACTTTATTGAATATTTCCATTTGCTTGTGTAACAGAAGGCAAACTGCTTAAATTATTATTTTCAGCTCCATCCGGGAGGGATTTCAAATATTCATTCCCATTTCTAACAGCAATGCCGACGCCTCGAATCCCACCTTGTTTTGCAAGCTGGACTCCTTGAGGTTTATCCAGAACCTGACCATCCGATAATTGATAACCGGTGACACGGCCTCTCTCTTTTACTAAAGCAACGATTTGTTTAGCATCTGGATTAGGTGTTGGAATATCTTGCAGTGCCATCATAGGCAATTTTGAAAAACCATTTCGATCGTTAGGCATAAACATGCTCCTCCTATTCATCCATAAATATTATTAACGTGATTGCAATATATGAAATAGTTTTCCAAAAAAGAGGATAGTTATTCGGTTTCCATCATTGTCTTGCTTATGAGAGTTTTATTTACCAGTCCAATATAGAGGGGATTATTTATGTATTGGTACAGTGTCTGGATGTCATGGTATTCAATTTACACGCCGCATCCCGAACAGGAAGAACAGTCAGAACAACCTCCTGATCCGCATTGAGGTGATTGAGGAACATGAGGAAGGATAGTAAAAGTCGTTTCACCCATCTTGAATAAATATTTGACTTCGCATATGATCTGAACATAATCTTCCGTAAAGGTGATCTCAAGAGGGAGGGGAATGGAAGCATCATCTTCCAGCGGATGAGGCTGTTCTGACGGAGTAATGGTCTGAATCTCTCCACCTTTAGGAAAGGCTATGATTTTATTGTTTGCAGTGACAAGCCTTATTAGATTTCCATTTTCGTCAAATTCCAAAGAGTTGTTGTCCGCATGGATCCCAATGGAGTTCGGATCAAATGCAGTAACAACACCGATAGGAGTTCTTATGGGAGTAGGACATGATGGCTCAATTGTTTTTAACTTTCCATTTTCATATAAGGAGAATCCGGTTTTGATGGAAACTGCACCGACTGGCGTGTTCAATGTTACAGATTCTCCCGGCCATAGAGATAAGCTTTTAATATTTCCGTTTTCATAAAAATGGATTGCAGTAATCTTTGTTGTAAAACTGCCGAAATCAAATTCAAAGTTAAAAGGAATTGCCATCTGTGCTTCATCAAGTTCCGACCAATAACCAGTCAGTTTTCCGTTCAAAGGGAAGATTCTTTTAATGTTCCCGTTTTTATAAAACGTTACAAATTCGGCAGGGAATTCTCCCATTGGGGTCATCACTTCGGTTTGAGCTTCAAGTGAAACGGTTTTGATTTCACCACTTTCATAAAAAGACACTGATTTTGTGTATTTACGTCTCACATCACCGTACGAATAATGCGGAGTCACTTTTCCGCATGGGAGATTAAGCGTTGTTTGTTCAGAAAGAATGCAGTCTTTTAAACTTCCGTTTTCATAGTAATTTGCTGTGGTAATGTCTTTTAATTGTCCGTACTTCGTTTCAAGTGCAAAAGGTTTCATATTATCACTCCTTACAGACTTTTGGGGTAATCACCATATGCTCGGTGCCGTTTGGCAAAGTCTCTTGTGTGTGTTCCATATTTTTTTCGGGTAACTCGGTCAGGAGCCATGGCGGGATATGATTACAAATAATCTCTAGTGAATAGAATGGTGTATCGCTTAAAAAAGGACGAAGGAGTTTCTTAGATGAAACATCAGGATATTTTAATTGAAGCTCGATTAGGTTAATCGTATACACACCTGAAATTTCAGTTTCGCTGGGGCCTAAGGAATTAATCTGCTCCAATTTCTGTTGATTAATCTGTTCTTCTTTTATGATATCCAAAACCACTTCGTCTAAAGTGGATGCATTGAACGTGTCCGTCTCAAAAACACAGAACCCCATTTTATCAAATACACTGTAAGGGATACCCGAAATCCCTTTTCCGATAATGATTTTGCAATCCTCAAGGCTTTGAATGAGTCCATTCACTTGATTCCGAACGGAAGATAGCCCTTGAGTATAGTCTATGCCAAAAGGGATTTCGTCTGTTACGGACCATCCATCGTCAGTTTTCTCAAAAAGCAAAATGTTCGTTTGTTCACCGAGCGAAGCTAAATTCGCTTGGGTGTCAAAAATAACAGCAGTTTTCTTATATTCCATATGAACACTCCCTAATCTATTTTAAGCTATAAAAAAGGGGCGTACTTTTAAAAGTACGCCCCTTTGCGGTTTCAATTATCATTATAGAACAAATAAAAGTATAATTCAAGAGAAATCCATTCAAGACAATAAAGATTGTAAGAAATATATAAGTTCGCTTGTACATAACAGCCGCTTTCTATTGATTCATATATAAAAAGCTATTTTGCATAATTGAATTCTCAAAAATTCAATTTTTTGAATAAGAAGTATTTGCTTTGAAATTTATTTTTATAAAATACATTTCTTTTAAAAGTGTAGATATAGAATAAAAGGTGTCTGCGTTTCTATATAATAAGTTCGATTAATATGCAAAATTCACAAAATAATAAGAAAAAAACAAATAATATATACAATCGAATGTATTGTGAAAGCAAATTGAATGGTTTATACTTAAGTCATAGCAACAAAGCAACACAGTAATTTATTATGAAAAAATGCAAGAATGTTGTTGTAAAATTGCAAAATGACAATGGGGTCGCTTATCACCTTTGGGTTGATAAAGCGGCTTTTTTGTTTTTATGAAGTCAATAGCTTTTAGGGGCGTAACTATGGTTGACTTTATCACACATCTTGTAAAATGGAGGTATTAGGAATGAGACAGGTAGCTATTTATGGAAAAGGCGGAATCGGTAAATCCACAACAACTCAAAACCTAACAGCAGGTTTGGGTGAAATGGGAAAAAAAATCATGATTGTGGGATGTGACCCTAAAGCAGACTCTACCCGCTTGATTTTAGGAGGCTTGGCACAACAGACTGTTTTGGACACATTGAGAGAAGAGGGCGAAGACATTGATCTTGATTTGGTATTGAAAGCTGGATTCTCAGGAATCAAATGTGTGGAATCAGGCGGACCTGAACCGGGTGTCGGATGCGCCGGTCGCGGTATCATTACCTCCATCGGATTGCTTGAAAGATTGGGTGCATATACCGACGACTTGGATTATGTTTTTTATGACGTTTTGGGTGACGTTGTGTGCGGTGGATTCGCAATGCCGATTCGTGAAGGAAAAGCACAGGAGATTTACATAGTTGCAAGTGGTGAGATGATGGCGTTATATGCTGCCAATAATATTTCAAAAGGAATTAAGAAATATGCACAAACCGGCGGCGTTCGGCTAGGTGGTATCATTTGTAACAGCCGTAAAGTAGACGGAGAAGCAGAACTTGTTGAAGCGTTTGCAAAAGAGCTTGGATCACAAATGATTCATTTTGTTCCTCGTGATAATATGGTTCAGCGCGCTGAGATCAATAAAAAAACAGTTATCGACTTTGACCCTGGATGTGGTCAGGCGGATGAGTACAGGGCATTGTCAAAGAAAATTAATGAGAACCAGATGTTTGTTATTCCAAAGCCGTTGACACAGGATCGCTTGGAAGAAATATTGATGGAACACGGTATCATGGATATCTAATCATAAAATATTGGAGGAGAATGAGATGCTATTAGTTAGAGCAATTATACGCCCTGAAAAGGTCGGAATCGTTTTATCAGAATTGTTGGCAGCGGGATTCCCTGCGGTTACCAAAATGGATGTTTACGGACGCGGAAAACAAAAAGGAATCACAGTTGGAGAAGTTCATTATGATGAAATCCCAAAAGAGATGCTCTTAATGGTCGTCAATGATGA
>JARBTU010000153.1 GCA_029240015.1 Oscillospiraceae bacterium
AATTTAAGCAAAGGATGATTAATGCGCTCTTTGGTTTTGCTGTCCATTACATAAACAGGTAATTTACTTATTGAATTTGTAATGCACTCAACGCAAGCATTCACAGCGGATAGCTTCATTGCCCCGCTCTGAGAAAAACCCCCTGTGTTCGTTCCGACAACCCAATCACTTGGATTTTCCAGCGACATGGTTTTTGACTCTTCGTTTGTGCTTTCATTCGTGATATTTCTGATAGCTCTATCAAATATCAAAATCTCACCCCCTCCCCGTTATTCTGATTTGCTCCATATAATTGCACCTCCAATCAATAAAGCGCCTCCTATGATATATCCCAGCGGATGATATATTAAAAAAGCACCGTATGAAATACACACGGTACCGGAGGCGGCCAACACATCAGGAACAAGTTTTTTGATTGATGCTCCTATTGAATAAATAACGGCTTTAATTTTACTGATCATTGCTATAAACTCCAATCATCTGACATTATTTTTTTGTTGACGTCCACGGGTTGCGCTGCACATGCACGGACGAAAGCATTTATAATGGCTGCTGCCACGTCGATTCTCTGGCTATCGTCTTTGTTTCTCTTGGACAGCTTAATATTTCCGTTGCTATCGCTTTCTTCAACGGCATTTGGAAAGCACCAAACAACCAGCGGACTCCCATCATGTACAATTTTTCCTTGTAATATTAATTCTCTGAACAGCTTTGTCGGTTCTGATAATGTTTGAACGCCTTGTCTTATCTCAACACAAACATATCCCTCCGCCTCCCGCTCTTGTGCATAGTGGGTAGCATTATAGGGGTCGTAATCAATTTCTTTTATCTTCCACTCATAATCCTGCTCCAATTTCTGCATTCGTGTATTCATAAAGCTATAATCAACCACTGCCCCCGGCGTGATGGTACACCAGTTTTCTTTTTCCCATAATGAATATGGGACTTTATCGGAATGCTCATGCTTGGTAACGCTCTCCTTTGGAATGTAACCGTGACCGGTTACCGCAAACCTTCCATCATCCAAAGGAATAACATAACCGTCCCCCGTCAAGTCGATTCTTTTTGATAAATCTAGCCCATTAAAAGCTTCACGCCCTTTTGTGAGCTTGAAAAATTCTTCTTTGCTTACTGCACCAGCCTTAAATTGTTCTAAGCAATTGGACATGTATTTGTGTTCTGACATGGCTTGCCATCTGTTAACCCTTTTGATTAACCATTCTAAACTTTTGCTGGTGTCTCCGCTGTTGAACGCCAAATTATATTCACCAATAACAATGTCGTAAAGGTCTTTTGCGTATTCGTTGGATAAATCCCTAAATAAAGGATTTGCTTTTACCCAGCATTTTTTATCGTGTGGATCATCTTCATCATCAATTTGTCTTATGATTCCAAAATAATCCTCTGCAACAATTTCACCGCTCAAAATCTTTTTAACAGTATTATCTTCTTTGTAGCAGGGTTTATTTTCTGCATCCGTCCCGGCTGTGGTGATAATAAACTCTAAGCATTGTGTTCTCTTTCCCTTTCCTCCGGAAGTCGTATCTTTTACATAAGAGGTCGGATGAGCATGGTATTCATCTATGATAATAATGCAAGGTTTTCCGCCGTCTTTGTTCTTGACATCTTTGGAAAGTCGGAGGATTCCCCCGCCACGAGTTTTATGCTTGACATAGGTCTCCCTGATAATAAGCCTTTTTTTAATGTTGGGTGATTTTTCCGCCATGAGCTTGGCATCTCCCCAAACGATTTTCGCTTGTCCTTTGTCAACCGCTCCGCAAACTACCTCCGGCTCATTTTCATAGATTGCAAGCTCCGGATGATACGGAGGATATAAGGCATCACCGCACATTCCATATAGAGAAACGCCCGACATAACAGTCGACTTGGCGTGTCCTCTTGCAATTCGGATATATGCCGTTTTAAATCTTCTTTTTCCTGTATTGTTATGTACCCAACCGAAAACGCTTCCCAAATCAAACTTTTGCCAGTCAAGTAATTCTATCGGCTGTCCTGTAAATACACCTGTAACATGACGGCATTCCAAAAACCATCTGAATATCCGGTCGGCTCTTGTTTCGTCAAACACAAAGGGAAAATCATCATTTCCAACCCGCTCCAAGTCTTTCAAATGCCTTTTGCAAGCTTGTATTTCCTCTTTGCAGCAAAGCTCCCCCAGCTTTCCATAGACTACATCAAGCGCATATTGTGTTGTTGGGTGTATTTTATCAGCCAAACAAATCACCGCTTTCGGGGTCTGTTGTTTCTTCCTTTGGCTTTTTCGGTATAGATTTTAAAGCGGAAGCGATAGTCATTAAATTTTCTTTTTCAATATCAAACATCATTCGCCTTTTAGACATGACTTTATCGTCACAACTGGCAATTTGTTTTTGCAGATCGATGACCGACTTTATATAGTCTTTAAATTTCATTTCAGACTCTTTATCTTCCAGTTTTTCAAGATAGGTTATCAGCTCTTTTTTGCGCTCCTCAAACTCAACACACTCAGCCTTTAACAATGCGTATCTGTTAATAATTCCTTCGTGTAAACCATCATTTTTATCTATTTTTTGAAGCAATTTTTTGATTCTGACAAATTCTTTATGCGCAATCGGATTCTCTTTAACCTCTTTCCACTCTTTGATTAAAATTCCTGTTATCAAAGACTGTTCAGCCTGCTCCCTTTGGGCGATTTCGGCTTTTGTCCGATGGGATTTATTCTCTTGTTTTATCACGCTGATCGGCTTAGAACTTCTTGCCATTTTGATGTCCTTTCTTAAAAATTAACTTAAATTCCTATTTTGGGAAGTTTTTTCACAATCGAGGGCACCACGGTCTCCTTTTGCCCGCTCTGAAACAATTCGAGGGTGGGGGGAGGGTGAAACGGACCTATTTTCACCTTGATTTATTGCCAAATCCACCATCTTCTTTGGCTGTTTTTTTGCTGTGACATCTGCCGCACATGGATTGCCAATTTCTTTTATCCCAAAACAGATTCATGTTTCCTTTGTGCGGAATAATATGGTCCACATCGGTAGCAAGTTCTCCGCATTCAACGCAAAAAGGATGCAAGGCAAGATGTTTTTTACTTTCCTTTTGCCACTTCTTGCCGTATCCACGCTTTGAACTGCTTTCACGCTTCACAATAGCAATATTACTATGTAGTTCACAATATCTTTCCCTCGTTAAACTGTTGCACCCTATCTTGTTGCATGGTCTCAGTGGCTTGTCTGGCATGGCCATCACCTCTCTTTATTGGTTCGTATCTGCAATATGGCAACCAGCAATAATGGACGCCACATCTTTTATATAGGTTATTTAAACAATTAAGGCACTGACTGCTGCCTTTTACTTTCACGGTATCACCTCTTTTGGATATAATAAAAATCCCACAAATAGTGAGCTTTGGTTCTTTAGCTTAAGACTATCTGATTGCAAATCAACTCTATAAATGATATAATCTATATGAAATTTTTGGTAAGGAAAGGATTATAAAAATGAAAAAAGCTAGTAAAATATTAAGCACAATAATAATATCTATGATAATAACCACTATGATTACCAGTGCTATTCCTATTAGAGCGTACAATGTCAATGACACCACTTACCCATTTAGTTGGAGTTCTATGGGAGATACAAAATGCTGCATAGATTCCTGTAGTGGAAACGAAGCTAATATCGTTATCCCTTCATATATTTCTAACAAAAAGGTTGCCTTAATTAGTCCAAATGCTTTTAAAAATTGTAAGTCTTTGAAAAGCATCACAATTCCTGATGGAGTTACTTTTTTATATGAAGAAACTTTTAGTGGCTGCGATAATCTTGTAAGTGTTACTCTACCTAAAAAAATTGAATGGATACGCGACAAAACATTTTATCGCTGTAAAAGTCTTAAAAAAATAGTAATCCCAGATGGAGTAACCGGCATTGGTGAAAGTGTGTTTAACGGCTGTGAAAGTTTAGTTAATATTGATTTACCCAACAGTGTAGGCTCCCTTTTAAAAGACTCATTTGCAAACTGCACCAGCTTAAAGGAAATAAGCCTTCCTCCAAATATATCTTTGGTTGATAATATTTTTAGAGGCTGTACCAATCTTAAGAAAATAAATATCTCACCTAACGCTTATAGTATGTCTTTCACTGATGGTGTTTTGTTCGGCAGTGATAGAAAAATTATATCGAGTTATTTACAAACAAACACTAGAAAAAGATACACTATTCCGGCTGATGTCCGCAGTATAGCTCCTTATTCCTTTCAATACAATAAAAATTTAACCAGCGTAATTGTTCATCATTGGGTGTCAAGCATAGGGACATCAGCTTTTGATGGTTGCAGTTATTTAAAGAGCATAGTTATCCCCACAGGTGTTACTACAATTCGCCCTGACGCATTCAAAGGTTGTAAAAATCTTACCATTTACGGAATACCAGGTTCAACTGCTGAAGAATATGCTCACAATAATATCATGCACTTTAAAAAATTAATAATTGGTTGGAACCTTATTGATGGCAAATGGTATAACACAGACCGAGTTGGAGATCCATACATTAATTCTTGGATTAAGACAAGTGAAAAATGGTATTATGTTGATATCTCCGGTGTTATGAAAACTAATAGCTGGATTAAGTCCAAAAACAAGTGGTGTTATGTAACGAGTTCGGGTGAAATGGTGTCAAATAAATGGGCTAAAATAAGTGGGAAATGGTATTACTTTGATAAAAACGGTTACATGAAGTCTAACGCGTGGATTAAAACCAGTGGTAAATGGTACTATGTAGACGGAAGTGGAAAAATGCTTTTGAACACATCAAAGAAGATTGGTAAAAAGACATATAAGTTCAACAAGAACGGAATTTGCACAAATCCGTAAATAATTAAAGGCTCGCTTTATGCGGGCCTTTTTTATGTCACTTTACTTCTCTTGGTA
>JARBTU010000154.1 GCA_029240015.1 Oscillospiraceae bacterium
AAAGGCGTTCAAAAAGTGGTTAATGCACTGGCGAGGATGGGTCACAGTTATAGTGATATTCGTTTAATCATTGATGAATATTTGGATGATGAATAAATTACCGAATTAAGTTTAATATATTAAGGAAGATAGTAAAATATGGCGATTAAGGTTGGAATGGTATCTCTTGGATGTCCTAAAAACCAAGTGGATGCGGAAATCCTTTTAAATCTGATAAAACAGGATGGATTTGAGCTTACGACAGACTCAGGATTGGCGGATGTTGTAATTATTAATACTTGTGGATTTATTGAAAGTGCAAAACAGGAATCAATTGAAAATATTCTTGAGTTTTGTGAACTGAAAAAAGAAGGAAGAATCAAGTGTATTGTTGTGACAGGATGTCTGGCAGAACGATATAAAGACGAAATCGCAAAAGAAATTCCCGAGGCAGATGTGGTCTTGGGGCTTGGTTCCAACACCCAGATATGCGAAGCAATCAAAACAGCACTCGGTGGAGAAAAAGTCATACAATTTGGCGCAAAGGCGAACCTGCCCCTGTCTGGTGAGCGGATTATTTCCAATCTGCCTTTTTTTGCGTACCTTAAAATTGCAGAAGGATGCGACAATTGCTGTACCTACTGTGCCATCCCGTCTATCAGAGGAAGATACAGAAGCAGACCTAAGCAGGAAATTCTGGAAGAAGCCAAGTCTCTTGTACAAAACGGGGTGAAAGAACTTATTCTTGTGGCACAGGATACTACTAAATACGGGATAGATTTATATGATGAGCTCTATTTGCCGAAACTGTTAGATGAGCTTTGTGAAATTGACGGGCTTATTTGGATCAGGATATTATACTGCTATCCCGATGGGATTACGGATGAACTGTTGGATGTGATGAGCAGGCAGTCTAAAATAGCCAAATATATCGATATCCCGCTTCAGCATGTGGATGCTGGGGTCTTGCAAGCTATGAATAGGGAAGGCGACAGGAAAAGCCTTGCCGATTTGATGAATAAGATTCGAAATAAAGTAGATGGAATTGTTTTAAGAACAACGTTTATTGCCGGTTTTCCGGGAGAAACCGAAGAACAGTTTGAAGAACTGTCTCAATTTGCAAAAGATATCAAGTTCGACCGCTTAGGATGCTTTGCTTATTCACAGGAAGAAGGGACTCCTGCCGCTTTGATGGATGGGCAAATTGATGAGGAAACCAAACAAAGAAGAGCAGAATTTATCATGGAACAGCAAATGTTTATCATGAATGAATATAACGAGAAAAAAATCGGGTCGGTAATAAAAGTCGTTGTAGAAGGTTACGATCGTTATGCCAAAGTTTACTTCGGACGAAGCGAAGCAGATGCGCCTGACATAGACGGAAAGATTTTCTTTTCTTGCTCGAGACCTCTTTCAATTGGCGAGTTTTTGGATATCCAGATAGATAATGTTTTGGACTATGACCTTTTTGGAAAAGCTTTATAACATGGAGGAAGATTAATGAACACCCCAAATAAATTGACACTATTACGAATTATTCTTGTCCCTGTTTTTGTTGCATTTTTATTGTTGAGCCAAATACCGAATAATTTTCTTTATGCACTGATTGTTTTTATTTTGGCTTCGGCGACCGATGCACTGGATGGGCATTTGGCAAGAAAGAACAACATGGTTACAACTTTTGGGAAGTTTTTAGATCCTCTTGCAGATAAAGTCTTGGTCATTTCGGGATTGATTTGTTTTGTGGAGTTAAAGCTTATTTCCGCTGTTGTAGTAATTATTATTATTGCGAGAGAGTTTTTGGTTACTTCATTAAGACTGGTTGCGGTGGATGGCGGCAACGTAATTGCGGCAAGTTCACTCGGCAAACTTAAGACGGCGTTCACGATGATTGCAATCATCTTTATTTTGGCGCTTGGAGCAGTTAAACAATGGGGTATCGGCGGAATCGGAACGAGTCTTGACATTGTAGGAGAAATTCTTATTTGGATTGCGGCAATCCTTACCTTGATTTCGGGAATAGAATATCTTGTAGTAAACAGGAAATGCATCAACGTTACGAAATAGTTGCTTTTTTGGCAACAATATGATAAATTAAACATATAATATTGATAAAACTAAATGCGTTTGAACAAGAAAAGTAGCTGTTTATTTTGTAAAGAAAGAGAGCGGGCACCGTTTGGCTGAAAGTGCTTGCAACATCAATTTAACAGTGAAGTGCATCTTGTGAGCACATGGTATGAAAAGGAGAAAATCTTCTTAGTAGTTTCATGCGAAATGCCTGCGTTAAAGGCTTGTGGTTTGAAGTGATAAATCGAAGTGGAACCGCGGAGCATCCGCCTTCGGATTTGCTGAAATTTTTTAGCAGATTCGTAGGCTTTTTATGTTTATATTTGGCAAACTCTATTTTTTGATCTTTGACAAAAGGGAGGCTACTATATGTTCAATAGGTTAAAATCTGATATAAGTGCAATAAAAGAGCGTGACCCTGCCGCCAGAAATTCGGTGGAAATTTTTTTGCTTTACTCAGGTCTTCATGCAGTCATCAATTATCGCATATCCCATTGGTTTTATAAGCACAAAATGTTTTTTATTGCACGTCTTATTTCACAGGTTTCACGTTTTTTTACAGGTATAGAGATTCATCCTGGAGCAAAAATAGGAACAGGACTTTTTATTGATCACGGAAGCGGTGTTGTGATTGGAGAAACAACCGAAATCGGTGACAACTGCACTATCTATCAAGGTGTTACCCTTGGAGGAACAGGAAAAGACAAAGGAAAGCGTCATCCAACGATTGGTAATAATGTAATGGTTGGGAGCGGTGCAAGAGTATTAGGTCCTTTTAAGGTGGGAGATAACTGCCGAATTGCGGCGAACGCTGTTGTTCTGGAGGAAGTTCCGAACGATTGTACAGCGGTTGGTGTTCCTGCAAGAGTCGTGCGGAGAAATGGTGAAAAAGTGAATCGTGATTTGGATCAAGTACATATTCCTGACCCTGTTTCACAAGAGATCTGTAAGCTGATGATGAGAATTGAACAGCTTGAGCAAGAAATAAAAAGCCTAAGGGGAGAAGATAAAAGTGAGAATATATAATACGTTGACCAGACAGAAGGAAGAGCTTAAAACCATTGTTCCGAACGAAGTGAAAATGTACGCTTGCGGACCTACGGTGTATAACTATATCCATATTGGAAATGCAAGACCGATTTGCGTTTTTGATACTTTACGCAATTACTTTGAGTACAGGGGTTATAAAGTTAGTTTTGTTCAAAACTTTACCGATGTTGATGATAAAATTATTAAAAAGGCAAACGAAGAAGGCGTTTCTTCAACCGATGTTTCGGAAAGATATATTAGAGAATATGAAAAAGATGCGAAAGGTCTCAACGTAAAGCCTGCGACGGTTCATCCTAAAGTGACAGAGAACATGGATATCATTATAGATATCGTGAAAACGCTTGTGGAAAAAGGCTTTGCATATGAATCCAACGGAGATATTTATTTCAGAGCAAGCAAATATGACGAATATGGGAAGCTTTCTCATATGCCGCTTGAAGACTTAGAAGCAGGGGCAAGGATTGATGTCAGTGAGCAAAAAGAAAGTCCAATGGACTTTGCTCTTTGGAAAACTGCAAAGCCGGGCGAGCCTCATTGGGATTCTCCTTGGGGAAAAGGAAGACCGGGCTGGCATATTGAGTGCTCCGCTATGGCAAAAACATTTTTGGGTGAAACCATTGACATTCACTGCGGCGGGCAGGATTTAATATTTCCTCACCATGAAAATGAAATCGCACAAAGCGAATGCGCCACGGGCAAAATTTTTGCGAACTATTGGATGCACAACGGATATATCAACGTAGATAACAGAAAAATGAGTAAATCTTTAAACAACTTTTTCACAACTCGTGATGTGGCACAAAAGTTTGGCTATGAACCAATCCGTTTTATGATGTTGCAAGCCCATTACAGAAGCCCGATTAATTATAGCCTTGAAGTGATAGAACAATGCAAGTCAGCGCTGGAAAGACTTTATAATTGTCGAGAAACCCTTGATCGGGTTTTAAACGAAGCACAGGATGGAGAGATTTCATCAGAACAAAAACAAGCTGTCAACAAAAGAAGACAGCAGTTTATTGAGGCAATGGATGACGACTTGAACACGGCCGATGCCATTGCTGCAATTTTTGAATTGGTACGAGATATTAACAGTGAGTTAAATAATAAAAATATAAACAAAGGGTATATTATATATTCTTCCCAACTCTTTGATGAGTTGACAGGCGTTTTGGGACTTTTGTATCAACGTGAGAAAGAGCAGATTCCACAGGATGTTCTTGATTTAGCGGAGCAAAGAAAACAGGCAAGAAAAGAGAAAGACTTTGAACGAGCAGACCAGATTCGCAATCAAATATCTGAACTTGGCTTTGTTGTAGAAGAGACCAGACAGGGCGTTAAAATTTCAAAGAAAAAGGATTAGGAAAAAAGTTTTGTAGACATGGGTGGTGAATATGGAGCATACAGTATTCAGCAAAGTGATAACCGTAACCTTGAACCCTGCGTTGGATGCCACGATTTGGACTGAAAATTTGGATTTTAACGAGCCGGTCGGAACGTTAAAGGAAGAAGTCTATGCGGGAGGAAAGTCTGTAAATGTTTCACGGGTTTTGACAAGATTGGGTGTTCCCAATAAACTGGTCGGAATAGTGGGACAGGAGAATATTGTTGTCTTTGAAAAACTTTTACTCAAAGACAAGGTCGATTTTGATTTTATTGCGACCAAAGGTTTTGTAAGAGAAAATCTTACTCTTGTTTTTCCCAACGAGAATGTGCTGAAAATTAATCGCCAAGGATCAGACATAAAATTAAGCTCACTTAAGCAACTTTTTTCCCGAAT
>JARBTU010000155.1 GCA_029240015.1 Oscillospiraceae bacterium
CAAAAGCAGGAACATTTAAAATTAAATGTTCCTGCTTCTTTTAATTTGTTTGAGACTTGTCAATAAAAATCAAAAATTTTTATTGACATAATTGTAGTAATGCTTTATAATGACCTTATAGTCATTGATTAAGGAGTCATTATATGAAAAAAACAACTCGTCAGTTACAGAAAGAACAAACGAAAGATTTGCTGGTTAAAACCGCATATGAGTTATTTTCCAAACGTGGAATCTTAAATACCCGCATGGCAGATATTGCGCAGTCTGCCGGCGTTTCTCACGGAACGGTATTTCTCCATTTTGACACACAAGAAACTTTGGTTACACAAGTAATAACCTCATACTGCGGAAAAATTGCAGAACGCACCCATGAACTGGCAAATTCAGGCGGCACCATTCGGGAAATGCTATCTGCCCACTTAGAAGGAATTATAGAATTCGAACCATTCTACACTAGAATGGTTATCGAAAACCGATTGTTGCCAGCCAATGCACGGGATGCATGGATTCACTTGCAATCGGCAATTTCCTTTCATTTCAGCCAAGCCATAGAGCGAGAACCGCAATCGAATAAAATGGATATCCCGCTCAGTCTGCTTTTTAATATGTGGATGGGGTTGGTGCATTATTATCTCGCAAATGGCGACTTGTTCTCTCCAAACGGAAACGTAATCAGACGCTATAAGCAAACCTTAATTGAGAACTATTTAAAAATGATTGAAAAGAACCACGAATAGGAGGAATCTTTATTATGAAAACTTGTATTGCATGCGGCATGCCTATGACTAAAGCATCAGATTTTGCCTTGGAAGATGAGAACAAAGACTATTGTATTTATTGTGCGAGACCGGATGGTTCCATGCAGTCTTATCCCGAGAAGCTGGAAGGCACTACAGAATTTTTGATTCGAACACAGGGACTTGACGAAAAAGCAGCCAGAGAAGTCGCCATTCGCACGCTTGAAAAACTCCCTGCTTGGAAAGATACTAATATCAATTAGTCAGAAATTTTAGAAAAATTATCCTTTACCTGCCGAAATTATTCGGCAGGTCTTTTTTTGAGCAAAAATAGTTATCGAACAGGAAGATTCCTATCATAATGGCCTAAACCGACTCTATTTAAAATAGGCGGGAGCTTGTCCTACTCTTTTTTTAAAGATGTATGAAAAATGAGAAATATCTTTAAACCCGCAGGAAAAAGCAACCTCTGAAACATTCAAGTTTGTTTCTTTTAAGAGATGTTTGGCTTTGGATATCCTGAAATTGATCAAGTATTCCTGTGGAGAAACGCCCAATTCTTTTTTGAATATCTTACACATATAGGAACGGTTCAACCCCACATATTGAGCTATTTGAGAAACGGTAATCGGATAGGAATAGTGGTAATGAATATACTCCGTAATCTTATGAACATATGAATCCTGCTTTTCTGTCGGAGGGTTGGATATTAAAGATAAGAATAAATATAGGTTTCCTATCAGTGCAAGCTGTTTTGAATTCTGGCTCCCCTGATTGCACAAAAAACTTGCTTGTTTTAAAATTTCCTCCACCTGATCATCTTGGTTATAAGTAAAAATCAGATATCCTGATTTATGAAAGCCACAATCATCCATCAGATTTTCCGCTTCGCTGCCGTAAAATCCAATCCAATAGTATTCCCATGGATCTTGCGCATCCGCTTCATAATAAGTCAATACATCCGGTTCAATGATAAACCCTTCTCCGCTCGTCACCTCATAGGTTTTGTCATTGACCACATATTTCCCCTTGCCGCGAACCACATAATGAAATAAATAATGATCCCGCACCGCAGGTCCAAAAAAATGACCGGGATTACATCTTTCCCAACCGCAATGAACCACATAAACGGATTTTGTTCTTTTCCACGCTTCACTCATTTTTCCACCTTCTCCCATCACTTCCATAAGATTATCATATTACATCAATTTGAAAAAAGCAACATAAACTAAATAATTGGCAACAAAAAATGATTCTTAAATTTCTATTATTTGATACTATAATAATACCTATAATATTTATATAAAAGGGAGTGGCTCTTGTGCCAATAGACATTACAAATAAAAAAGAAGCCGCGGAAGAAATGTGGCAGATCGGCTCGCCAGACAAGAGTATCCGTATCATTTTTACGCTCAATCAAAACGGAGAACTATTCTACGCTGTAATGAAAGACAAAAAAATCGTACTCGCCTTTGCTCCTTTGGGGATTCAGACCAGCATGGGCGATTTTTCAAAGGAACTTATTTTTACTTCGGCTTCTCCTCAAACTGAAATCAACGAAACCTATTCTGTTGTTTCACGCAAAAAAGCTGAATATATTAATCACGCCGTTGAACAAATGCTGTCGTTCTCAAAAAGCAATATGATTTTTAATGTGATCGCACGAGCATATAATGATGGGATTGCATTCCGGTACATCATCAAAAACAGCACGAACCAAGACACCGTAATAACTATTTCCGGGGAAAATACGGAGTTCAATATTCCGGCACAGTCAAAGGTATGGCATATGCCCCATGATGGCGGAGGCGCCTTTTCATACGAAGGACTGTTTTCTGAAAACAGAATTGAAAATGTCACAGGAGACCAGACTATTCCGCTTCTTTATGAAACAAAAGAGGGCTTGTTTGCTTTGATTACCGAAGCACATTTAAGTGGGGAATATATCGGTTCTATGGTCAAAGTCCATGAAAAAGGTCGGCTCTGTGTCTCTTTCACCCCCCAGCAGGGAACAAATCAAGTAAACACTATCGCACCATTCGAATCTCCGTGGCGCGTTGCTGTCATCGGAACCTTGAACCAAATCATACAGAACACGATGGTCGAAAATTTAAGCCCTGCTCCAAACGCAGAGAAGAATTATTCGTGGATTGAACCCGGCGTGTCTTCATGGAACTGGCTGGTAGGAGAAAAAGAGATGCAGCGTAATCCTCTTGCGATTAAAAAATATATAGATTTTGCATCTGAAATGGGTTGGAAGTATTTCATCATGGATGAAGGATGGCAGCCTGAATCCCCACCAGGAAGTGACAGCAAATATTCCGGCTATTTCGAATGGTTTGCTGACATACAAAAATATGCGGAGCAAAACGGTATTGGCTTGATTGCGTGGGTTTTTTGCGATGATTTAAACACATCTGAAAAACGAAAGTCAAGACTTGAGGACTGGAAATCACACGGATTCAAGGGAATAAAAGTAGACTTTTTTGACAGAGAAACACAGGACAGAATGAAACTCTATGAGGGCATTTATAAAGATTGCATGGCACTTGATTTGGTTGTAAATGTTCATGGGGCCAATAAACCGACGGGAGAAATCAGAACATATCCAAACGTGTTGACCCGTGAAGGAATCCATGGTCAGGAACAAGGCGACATCAAACCTTTTCAGTACACGATTATTCCGTTTACACGCACTGCCGTAGGTCCTGCGGATGTTACCGAAACCGTATTCCCCAGAGGAAATTCCGCTACGGCAGGTTTTCAAATTGCACTTTCTGTGTTGATTCAAAGCGGATTGCATTGTCTAGCAAGCAGTGTGGAAAATTATCGTAACAGTCCCGCCTATTCGTTTTATCAGCAGATGCCCGTCATATGGGATGAAACATTGCTGATAGACGCCTATCCGGGAGCATTTGTAACCTTAGTACGCCGCAACGAGAATAACTGGTATGCGGCATCTGTTACGGTAGACTCCAGAGTTGCCATACTTACGCTGGATTTTCTGGATGAAGGAGAGTACACAGCATTTATTTATAAAGATGGTCAAGACGACCGCACAAATCTTTGCTTAGAAGAAACAACCGTAACAAGAAGAGACATCTTAGAGATTCCCATGAAAACAGGTGGAGGGTGTGCTGTTAAAATCATAAAGCGATAACACATTTTTCTTAATAGCCCGAATAACCTGTAAAAAGCATCCGAGCGATTACTCGCTCAGATGCTTTTTAGTTTAAAGATTAACTAATATCTTTCTATTCTGGAATCATCATTTGCTAATCCAATCCAAACATTAAGCTATTGCAACGCCTGCGCTTGCATATCCCGCAACAGTGTTGATAAGCGTTACTCCCGCTGCAGTGGCAGTGAACACCATCAAAAGTCGTGTTTCTGCTGTAACAGGAATTGCCAGTCCTGTAGTAAGCCCGCTACTTATAGTCCCTATCGCAACTACTCCGGTAAGCGGTGGCGCCAATGTCACTATCGCTCCAGGAATTGGAGCGAACGTATTGTCCGGTGTTGTTGAACTATATAGTTGTGCGGTAAGGGTTACCGTCGTACCAACAAGAGCCAACGCTACCGTTGTGCTGAAATATGCCGCAATTGAAGTAATTGTTCCATCTCTAGGAACAGAAAAGGCTAAGTTTGTCAACAAGCCCGGACCACCCGTTAAATCAATCGTAGCGCCCAATACGGTTGCCAGTGTGGTGGAGGTTCCAAAACCAACGATTGCAGGAAGTCCGGCTAATCCGCCTAATATTGTAGTCGGGGCAACCGGCAATCCTGATGCAAATGGAATAATAGCACCTGCACCTGCCGGTCCTGTATCGCCTGTGGCTCCTGTTGGACCAGTTGGACCCGTGGCCCCTGTTGGGCCAGTTGGGCCAGTTGGACCTGTGTCTCCCGTGGCCCCTGTCGGACCAGTTGGGCCTGTAGCTCCCGTGGCTCCTGTTGGCCCCGTTGGTCCTGTAGCGCCTGTGGCTCCTGTCGGACCAGTTGGGCCTGTGGCTCCCGTTGGGCCTGTTGGACCTGTGTCACCTGTAGCTCCTGTCGGACCTGTGGCGCCTATTGCTCCGGTTGGTCCCGTTGGACCTGT